>JAUNRL010000004.1:14163-21944 GCA_030535715.1 Bacillota bacterium | reverse complement strand
GTAACTCTCCAGCGACCTCTGCCCGCCGCACAGCGCGTCATGGACGGCCTGCCGGCTGATCCCCAGCTCCCCGGCAATCTCCCCAAGGGTGAGGTTTTCCTGTACATAAAGCTCTGTGATCTGCCGCTGGCGCTCCGTCAGAAGCTCTCCGTAAAAATCGCACAGCAGACTTGTCCTGGTGATATCCTCGATCTTCATCGCTTTTCTCCGACAAGCCCTGAAGCTTGACACCTGCCTATTATACCCGTCCCCCCGCCTGCCTGTCAAGTCTTTTCCCCTGACAGGGTGACATTCATATTTTCCCCGACAGAGCCGCGTCAAAATTCCTCCGTTTTTCCGGTTTACATCTTTTGCTGAATCTTCGGGATGTCTCGCCTGCCTCGCCGGATTACCGGCGGATCATCATATGGACGTCTTCCTGCCGCAACCTTCTGCCAGCAGGCGCCGGCCTCAGAAGAGCTTTCCCGCCAGCAGGCACCAGATCACCGGAATGAACAGCGCCGGCAGGAAGTTCAGAGTCTTACAGTCCTTGATCTCCAAAATGGACAGGCCGGACATAGCGATGAGGAATCCGCCCACGATGGACAGTTCCGTCATCATGGTATCGGTGATCACGTTGCCGCAGAGAATCGTCATGGCGTAGATGCCGCCTTGCCAGAGGAACAGGATTCCCGCCGCCAGACACATGCCGACCCCGTAGGTGGACGCCAGCACCATTGCCGTAACCAGATCCAGCGTCGCGTTGGTGTAGAGGAAGGTGTGATCCTGATAGAGCGCGCTCTGCACCGGTCCCAGGATCGACAGGGTCCCCACGCAGAACAGCAGGGATCCGTTCACCAGCCCCTGGCCCAGTTTGCCGCCACCTTTGCGGGGAGTCAGCCGGCCCACGCGGCTGTCCAGATCCAGAAGCGTTCCGATGACGCCTCCGATGGCCAGGCTGGCGATAAACAGCACGGGATAGGTGCTGTCCGACATGTTTTTTACCACCGCATTGATGCCCAGCCCGAAGGCCGCCAGGCCCATGGCGGTGAACAGGCAGGCGTTGATGCGCTCACTGATCAGCCTTTTGACCAGGCCGCCCAACAAACTCCCCACAAGGATTGTTCCTACATTGACCAACGTTCCGATCATCTCTCTGTTCCTCCCGGAAGTACAGTATACTCTCCTGTTCTCCGATGGTGAATCATTCCACCGTTTGCAAAGGCAATTCTCTCTCCGTCACCCGCTCATACACCAGCCGCATCCCATTCTGATCCGTGACGATCAGCCGCCCTTCTTCCATGGAAAGCCGGTATTCCATGACAATCTGCGCCGCCAGTTCTACCTGAATCTTCCGGTGCTTGTAGGTGGCGCTCACCGGCTCACCGGCAATACAGTGCTCAATCCGGCCGTCCCCGATGAGGATCTCGCTGTGGATAAACCCGTCGGGATAGGGCGTAAACCGGTCTGCGACCATCGTTCCCACGCAGATCCAGTCCCCTTCAAACTCATCCTCAGACACATAGGCCGCCAGAAGCAGTCCGGCAGCAGCAAAAACTGCGCAGGCAAATCCGATCCAGATCATCGGCCGTCCCTGCCCTTCTGCCGGTCGGTCTTTCGGTTCGGCTCCCGCCGAAACACTGCGCATCTGTATCCAATCATGGATCAATCCTCCTTACAGTTTCCGCAGAATCGCCTCGTACAGCTGCTTCGGCATGCTCCTGGCGCTGCGGACTGCCGAACCACCCTTTTCCTCCTGATCACCAGACGGCGGTTCTCCCGGATCAATTCCATCACCTGTTCATCGGTCAGGATATCATCCAGAATCACGCTGATCCAGTGGGTCCTGTTCATATGCCATGCGGGAAAGATCCCGGAGCGGTTCGTCAGAGACCGGATCCGCTGGGGATCCGCCTTCAGGTTCATCACCTCCACGAGCTCTTCGTTGTCGTGAACAGCCGCGTCGCGGCCGGCTTCCGCGCGAAGCCATCGCATATCCGGTCTCATTTGTCTGAAAAACTCCGTTTCCCGGCTCATGCTTTTCCTCCCCTTCAGCCGAAACGGATACCGGTTATAGTATATACCACAACCGCCGCCGGAAGGAAACAATCCTTTTCTTGTAACCCCTATCGAGTTCTGTTATCATATTAAACATAATGTTTATCTGTGTTTGGAGAATGAAGCATGAGAGAAAAAATCAAAGAACGTGATTATATGTTTGACACCTTTCGCAGCATCCTGATGCTGTCGATTCCGGTGTCTCATTTCACGAAAGCTTCAGCCAACTGGTACCAGTCTCTTTACCAGTCCGGTTTCGCTCACGAATCCTTCTGCGGATTCATGTACATTACTATCAATGTTTTCGTCATGCCGGCCTTCATGTTCCTGTCCGGATACTTTTCTCAAAAACCCGACCGGGCCCGGGAAACCGCTTTCCGGAGCATTCTCTGGCCTTATCTGGTCTTCACGACCATCACGATGATCGCGGGCTATGGCTTCGATACGGGCATCGGCCACTGGTTCTCCTACCTGACGCCGCCCTTCGCCCTGTGGTTCCTGTTTGCGCTGTTCCTCTACCGATTCTTCCTGCGGGATATCATCAAGTTCCCGTGGGCTCTGCCCATGAGCATCATCATGATGTTCGCTGCGGGGGCGCTTCCGTTTAACGATTATCTGGCTCTGGGAAGAGTCTTCTCCTATTTCCCGTTTTTCCTGATCGGGTACTACTGCTCCAAAGAAACCCTGGACAGAATCCGTACCCTGAAGCGCCACCCGGTGATCCTCGTCCTGCTGGCAGCCGCCCTGGTGGGCTGCTCCATCTGGCTGGTCTTCACCGGCCCGCGGCTGTCCTGGTTCCTGCTCAAAGACAGCGCCGAAACGCTGGGCGTCTCCCTCTGGGATGACTTCTGTTACCGTGGTCTGGTCTTCTGTCTGGCCTGCGGATGGATTACGCTGATGGTCAACATCCTTCCCTCGAAGCGGAACTTCCTCTGCTATGTGGGAACCAACACCATGCCCATCTACATCTTCCACCTCGGCCTGCGGCACATCATCAAGATCAAGGGTCTGTATCTGGGCGCCATCTCCGCGCTGATCGTGGCCTGGTTCTCGCTGATTTCCCTGACCCACCACAAGCATAACAACTGGCCCCTTTCCGTCACGGTGACCGTGCTCTCCATCGCCGGCGCCATCTGGCTGTGGAACTGCGGCCTCCTGGATCCACTGGTGGGCAAGTGTCCGAAAAACCTGTGGATCTTCTACCCCATGGTCTACGGAAGCGCTCTGCTGACCGGCATCTCCCTGTGTGCGCCTTTCTGGGTCAAACTGTACGACATCCTTACGGAAGGCTTCCCGATGCTGCCCTTCACCGTCAGGTGGCTGCAGAACTTCGGCAAGCCGAAGGAAGAGAAGAATGCGGAAGCAACGGATGATGCAAAGGCAACGGGAACGAAATAGCGCAGCTCTTACGGCCCTTCCTCGAAGGGGTCGTTTTGATTGTTCTCCTTCACCCACAATTCATTATATTCCATCATTTCAGATACCGCTTTACGCCAGGCCAACAGCTTCCCTCATTATATAAAACAGCAGCTGGAAGCTCATTCCCTGAACCGGCATTGTGGCCTGGCGGCAGGAAACACCGCCGTTCGTCAAAAAACAAACTGCCGCTCGTCCGAGCGGCAGAATGGTCTTTTTTCCGATTATCCCGGCTATTTTTTCAGGCGCCGGACCAGACGTTTTTTCTCTGGTTCCACGACCGGAGCGTCAGATGCGGGCTCGCCGGCAGGGGTTGCCTTTGTATCCGGGGCAGCCGAAGAGGGATCCTCCGGGGCGCCGATCAGAGCATCGGCTTCGGAGAGGTCGACGTGTTCGATCTGTTCCGGCGGAAGGAGCTTTGGCTCCTCCGTCTCCAGACGCCTGTTTTCTTTTTTCGCCTTTTTCTCGTATTCCCTGCGGTCCTCCTCCTGGGCCGCCTCGATCAGCTTGATTTTCTCTGTGTATTTGCGGACGTTGGCCTTGTCATCGGAGTCCTCGTAGATGGTGACCAGTTCCCTCATGGACTCCAGATGGCTGCCGTTGATCATCAACGCCTTGCGGAATCCCGCCACGGCATCGGCGGTTCTGCCCATGCCCTTATAGCCCAGACCAAGGTAGTAATGGAGAGGCCACCAGTCCCTGAACTTCGACTTCAGGTAGGGCTCCAGAGTCCTGATTCCCTCATCCAGACGGCCGGAGGTGATGCTGAGGCATCCCTTTTCGATGGTGACCGGATCCTGCAGCTGCTCGATCCTCTTACGGATCTCCTTGCGGTCTTTGGAGTTGTAGGTGAACTTCAGGAAGCCTTCCCAGGCCAGAACTGCCTTGCTGTACAGGCCCATATTCAGATAGGAGTAGCCCAGGTAGTAGTATCCCATGGCAAACCGGGGATGGGTTTCGGTCAGGAGTTCGAACCAGTCCAGCGCCTCCGCCTTGAACCGGCCGACATACTCTTCATTTCGACTGTTCTCGTACATGACTCGGCAGGCCCGGGCATAACTGTACATGGAATGCAGGTAGTCGTACTGGATGCACAGAGATGCGCGGAAGTGGATGCAGGCATTGTCCATGTCGCCCCGCTCAGCCGCATCTCTGCCCTCCTTCATCAGAGCTTCAAACAACTTTTTGTTATACAGCTTATTCAGAATGGCCACATAGTTCTTCGTATATTTGAAATGGGGATCGCAGCCCATAACCCAAGCCATGTTCTCGGCAATAACCAGCATGGACACACCGTCTCCGCCGGCAAAGCTCTTAACCTCTTTGCGCCGCAGCGGCACGGGAACACCCCGCATCAGATCCCCGGCCTTGGAGCGCTCAATGAAGTCATCGGAAAACTCCACAAAAACAAACTTGTTCAGATACTTCCGGAAATACCTGCCGATCCGGTCCTCCCGGAGCTGAATGTCCGATTCCTCTCTGGGCCGGATCACCGTGCGGGTCACGCCCATGGTCTGCATCAGCGTCTGTTTTTGCTTTTTCTTTGTCATGTTGTTTCCTTTCCCGGCCGCGATGCATTCCACCCCGGCCTTACTGATCACGTTCCTGCCGGCAGCAGGCCCTGACTATTCTCTCTACAGCGCCCGGAAGCGCTCATCCTTCAGCATACCGGAATCCTCCATGGCTTCCCGAAGAATCCCGATCAGACGCTCCCGGTCCTGGGGAAGGGTGCCCGCCAGCGACAGATAGTTGGATGCATGGTTGCTGCGGAAAACGCAGGAACGGCTCACGGAGGTATTTTCCAGCATGAGCAGCGTCTCCGCCACCACTTCCTCCGGGCTGAGCAGCTGCAGTCTGCCCTGGCGGATCTCCTCGGCGATGGACACGGAAGGATCCACCAGCAGAGTCAGCAGGCCCACATAGGAGGGCTGCATTTCACTGATCATGGTTCCGGTCTGCACGGCATGATCCCGCCAGCCGGCCTTGCCGGCCAGACCGGAGATGAAGGTGACCGAAGTTTTGATGCCGCAGTCCTCCACCCGGCGAACGCCTTCGATGAGCTGTGCCCGCGTCTCTCCCTTGTGGATGGCCGCAAGCACATCATCGCTGCCGGATTCGGCGCCGATGTAAACCATAGTCAGTCCGACTTCCCGGAGCTGACGAAGTTCATCATCGTTTTTGCGCAGAACGTCCGTCGCCCGCGCGTAGGCGGTAACCCGCTGACACTCCGGAAAATGCTCCCGGATGAACTCCAGGATCGGCATAAGCTTGTCATTTTTCAGTGCCAGCGCATCGCCGTCGCACAGGAACATCCGCTCTACCCGGCGGTAGTGGGCTCTCGCCCACTGCAGATCCTCCAGAATCTCCTTCGGATCGCGCAGGTGGAACTTCTTGTCCTTGTACATGCTGCAGAACGTACATTTATTGTGGGTACATCCCACCGTCACCTGCACCAGCAGGCTGTAGGCCTCGCTGGGGGGACGGAATATGCTGCCTTCATATCGCATCAATCATTCTCCAAATAGCCGGGAACGCCTACATCTTCTCCGGAGCCTTCATCCCCAGCAGTCCCAATCCGTTCTTAATCGTGTTCTTCGCGGCCATAACCAGAGCCACCTTGGCCACCTTCTCATCCTCGTTGTCGGTGAGAATATGCTCATCGTGGTAGAACCGGTTGTAAGCCTGGGCAATGTCCACGATTTTTCTCGTCACAATGGAGGGCTCGTATTTGTCACCCGCCTCATGCACCACATCGGGAAATTCGTAGAGCAGCGATTCCAGCTCATGGGCGCTGTCGCCGGTAATATACGTGGAATCAAAACCCTTCGCCGCCTTGGCCACCACCTCCTCTCCCGCGTTGCGCAGAATGCTGCAGGCCCTGGCGTGGGTGTACTGCACATAGGGACCGGTCTCGCCCTCGAAGTTCAGCACATGATCCCAGGAGAATACATAATCCTTAATTCTGTAATTCGACAGCTCATTAAAGATTACCGCGCCGATTCCCACCGCGGCGGCCGTTTCCTCGATGTTTTCCGTGTTCACGTTCTTCTCCCGGATGATTTCCCGGGTCTTCTCCACCGCCCGGTTCAGTACATCCTCCAGAAAGATGACCCGTCCCTCGCGGGTGGACATGGTGCCCTCCTCCATGCTGACCAGACCGAAGGGCACGTGGACGCAGTCTCTGGCCCAGGGATAGCCCATCATTTCCAGAATCTGAATCCATTGCTGGAAGTGCAGATTCTGCTGGGAAGCCACCACATAGATGTTCTTATAGAAATCGTAGGTCTCCTTGCGGTAGACCGCAGCAGCGATATCCCGGGTGATGTACAGGGTCGAGCCGTCAGACTTGGTGATCAGCGCCACCGGCAGGTCATAGTCGTCCAGCCGCACGATCTGCGCGCCCTGATCCTCCTCCAGCAGCCCTTTGTCCTCCAGTTCCCTGACAAACCGGGGCATCTTGTCGGAGTAGAAGCTCTCGCCCTTATAGGAATCAAAGGCAATCCCGAGCATCTCATACACCCTGGTGAACTCCTTCAGGGATTCATCCCGAAACCACTGCCAAAGCTCCATTTCTTCCTTCTCCCCGTGCTCCAGTCTGGTGAAGGTGGTCCTGGCCTCGTCCTCCAGAGACGGATCGTTCTCCGCCTCCCGGTGGAATCTGGTGTAGTACTCCAGCAGAGTCTTGATGGGCTCGCGAATCACATCATCCCGGTTGCCCCATCGGCGGTAGGCCACGATCATCTTGCCAAACTGGGTGCCGTAGTCGCCCAGATGGTTGATCCGAACCACATCGTAGCCCAGGCAATCGTAGATATTGGCAATGGAACTGCCGATGACCGTGCTGCGGATATGACCGATATGGAAGGGTTTGGCGATATTTGGGGAGGAGTACTCCACGATGACCTTGCGATGGCCGCCGACGTCGCTTCTGCCGTATCCGTCCCCCTGCTCGATGGCCGCGGAGACCACCTCATGGGCGAAGTCATTGCGGTCGACAAACATATTGACGTAGGCTTTCACCGGCTCCACCTTCTCGAACAGGTGCTCGTCAGCAATGCTCTCCGCGATGTTTTGGGCGATCATGGGCGGTGCCTTGCGCAGGGTTCTGGCCAGCTTGAAGCATGGCAGCGCGTAGTCGCCCATCTTCGGATCAGCCGGTTTCTCGATCATGTCCAGAACCTCTTCCAAGGGTACTTCTTCCAGGTGATGCGTCAGGACGTCAGCAATCTTCTCTCTGTAATTGATCATCGTGTCTCTCCTTTATCTGTACCGTTTTCCTGTTCAGCCAGTCCATCTGTCCGGTCCGACGGCTCAGAGCTTCAGCCGGA
>JAUNRL010000004.1:13941-14153 GCA_030535715.1 Bacillota bacterium | reverse complement strand
GCCCTCATCGAATCCGCCCCGGCGGTAATCCTTCACGTTCTTCAGGAACCGGAGTCTGGCCCGGATTCCCTTGCTGAGAATTCCCTCGCCCCGGCCGTGGATGATGGTCACCTCCAGCAAGCCGGACAAAAAGGCGTCATCTATATATTTTTCCACATCCATGACGGCATCGTCAAGGTTTTTTCCACGCACATCCACGGAAGTGGAGATCA
>JAUNRL010000004.1:0-13900 GCA_030535715.1 Bacillota bacterium | reverse complement strand
CGCCGGAGGCTGCCGTGTCCGCTCCCTCCGAACCGTGGTCCGGGTCTGGATGCGGGCCTGCGTCGGTCGATCAGCATGATGTCATCCACATGGGCGTTGACTTTCATCATCCCCACCTGCACCATCAGTTCGCCACGCTCATCGGGCAGTTCCAGAATCTCCCCGTTCTGCCCGATGGTCAGCACCTTGACCCGGTCTCCAACCTTCAGTTTATCCGGATCCACCGGCGCCGTATTCTCTTCTTTCCTGATGGTCGGCCGGTTTTTCTTTTCCAGCTGACGCAGCCGCCTGCGGCTGGCATCGTGGCGACGGTTCGCCTCGCTCAGGTTCTCCAGCCGGGACAGCTCCTTCAGTTCCCGCCGGATCTCGTCGGAGACCTCCTTCGCCTCCCGGACGATCTCCCTCGCCTCTTCCCGGGCTTCGGCCAGTTCCTTCTCCTGCCGGGCTTGCTGCGCGCGGATTTCCTCCTGCAGCCTCTCCCTTTCCCAACGCATCTCCTCCGCCATCCGGCGCGCCTCCTCCCGCTCCTGTTCCACCTGCTTCTTGTCCTCTTCCAACGAACCGATCACCTCATCAAAGGCAACGTCGCCGGTATCCAGCAGCTGTCCCGCCCGCTGGGTGAACGACGCGGGAATGCCCAGCCGGGAGGCGATCTCGAAAGCGTTGGACTTGCCCGGAAGTCCGATGGTCAACCGGTATGTAGGCCGCAGAGTCTTCACGTCAAACTCCATGGAGGCGTTCTCCACGCCCTCCGCGGCGATAGCGTATTTCTTTAGTTCCGTGTAGTGGGTGGTCGCCAGCGTGCACGCTCCCCGGCGGCTCAGCTCCTCCAGAATGGCGATGGCCAGGGCCGCGCCTTCGGCGGGATCTGTCCCCGCGCCCAGCTCGTCCAGCAGTACCAGACTCTCTCCGTCCGCCTCTTTCACGATCTCCACGATATTGGACATGTGGGAGGAAAAGGTAGACAGGCTCTGCTCGATGCTCTGCTCATCGCCGATGTCGGCGAACACCTGCCGGAACACGGGGATCCGGCTGCCGGCAGCCGCCGGGATGTGCAGACCCGCCTGGGCCATCAGCGTCAGCAGTCCCGCCGTCTTCAGGGTGACGGTCTTGCCGCCCGTGTTGGGGCCGGTCACCACCAGCGTCCGGTACTCTCCCCCGATGGAGATGTGGCCGGGCACCGCCTGATCACGGTCAAGCAGCGGATGCACCGCCGCCTGCAGATCCAGCACGCCGTCCTCGGCGATTTCCGGTTCCTCCCCGTCCATGGCGATGGACAGCCGCCCCCTGGCCATGAAGGTATCCAGCAGAACCAGCAGTTTCTGGTTGTTCTCCAGATCGTAATGCAGTTCCGCCACCGCTTCAGAAAACTCCCGCAGGATCCGGTCGATCTCCGCCTGCTCGTCCAGCTCCAGCTGGCGCAGCTCGTTGTTCATATTGACGATGGCCTGAGGCTCGATGAACAGGGTCTGCCCCGAGCCGCTCTGGTCATGAACGATACCGGGCACGCCGGAGCGGTGCTCCTGCTTGACGGGCACTACATACCGGCCGTTGCGGATGGTCACAATGGCATCCTGAAGGATGTTCCGGTTATCGGCGGAATTCAGGATCTGGTTCATCTTCGCCCGCAGCGCCTCGTTCTGCCGCAGGATGGCCCGCCGGATGCTTCTCAGCTCGCTGCTGGCGCTGTCCGCCATCTCATCCTCCGAGAGGATGCAGGCGTCAATCCGCTCCGCCAGCTGCCTGTGTACCGCCAGGATCCCCACGATGGAGGAGAGCAGTGGAAGCTCCGGCACATCCTCCCCTTTCATGAAGGTGACCACATCCCGGGCGGTCTTCATCTGCCGCATAACCCGCAGCAGCTGCGCCATCGTCAGGGTGCCGCCCTTCACCGCGAAGGAAACCAGCCCGTGAATGTCCGTGATGCCGCCGATGGGCAGCGATCCTCTGGCACTGATCAGCCGGACCGCCTCCGTGGTTTCCTGCTGTCGTTGCCGGATATCCTCCACATCAAAAACAGGCTTAAGCTCTGAAATGGCCTTTTTCGCCATTTCAGAACCAGCCTGCTCCTTCAGCCTGTCGATGATCCTGCCGTATTCGAGAACCTGTAGTATCTTCTCCTTCATGGACAATCAGTCGTTGTTGTTTTTGTACTTCTCCAGCTCCTTCTTCAGCTGGAGGTTTTCCATCTGCAGATCAAAGAAGCTGTTCTCCAGTTCCCGGCACCGGTCTTCGATTTCGGAAACCACTTCTTCCATTCCGCTCTGGGCCTGGGAACGGGCATCCTCCACCTCGCCGCGCAGACGGGAAATCTCCCCGTCCCTCTGCCGGATGGCTGCCGTCAGTTCTTCCTTCTGCGCCACAACTTGCTGGGTCTCTTCCTTGTAGTCGGTGTAGTTCTTCTTGGCTTCATCCCAGAGCTGGACATAGTGCTGAGCATCCTTTTCCAGCTGCGCGTTGAGCCGCTTGTACTCCTCCATCTCCTCCAGAGCCTTGAAATACTCGCCGGCGATGTTGACCGCCGACAGGATTCCCACATTTCCCGGAACGGCACCGGCAGCCTTGGCCGCCTCGGTGATCTCCTGCATTTTCATATCCACGTGAGCTGCTACCTGGATGATTTCCTCCTTGGACATTTCTCCCGAGATCGTGTACTCCTGACCGTAGATCTTGACTTTTGCCTTGTTGATTCCCATGATCTTTCTCCTACATTTCCCTCAGTACTGCGTTCAGATTATCTTTCAGAGCCTTCAGCACTTCCGTGTGAACGGCTGATACTTCCTCGTCGGTCAGAGTCTTCTCCCGGTCGCGGTAAACCAGGGAAAAGGCAACGCTCTTCTGGCCTTCTTCCACCTGTCTGCCCCGGTACACGTCAAACAGCCGGACGTCCTCCAGAATTGATCCGCCATGCTCGCGGATGACCTTCTCGATCTTTCCAACCTCTAAGTCCTCATCCACCTGCAGGGCGATGTCCCTGGCGGTCGCCGGGTACTTCGGCAGCGGCCGGTAGACTACTTCCGTATCCGCCTTGCGGATGATGGCATTGAACATGAGCTCGCAGCAGTAGATCCGCACGCCGTCCAGACCATAGCGCTCCGCTACGTCCGGATGGATCTCGCCCATGATGCCCAGTTCCTCCATCTCGATGCCGGCGGCCCGCATCTGATCCGATGCAGACACGCTGATCCTGGCGCAGCGTCCCGGATGATAGGGGCCGTACTCGTGCTCCGCCATGAAGATCGGCTCCCGGATACCCAGTACCTTCAGCATTTCCACAACCACGCCCTTCAGGGTGAAGAAGTCTTCCTTCTTCCCGTACATGCCGATGCACAGGGAATACTCCTCATCGGGCAGATGATCTGAATTCAGATCCGTGGCCGTGAAGGTGTTGCCGATCTCAAAGGCTTTCACCTGTTCAATGTTCCGCGCATAATTCCTTCCCAGAGTCTCCAGCATATTGGGGGTCAGGATGGTCCGCATGACGGAATTTTCCTCGCCCAGCGGATTGATGATCCGCACAAAGGCCCTTTCCCAGGAATCCTCGGCGATGCCCACCCGATCCACGGAGGAGGGACTGACGAAGGAATAGGTCTGAATCTCATTGAGTCCCAGAGCGCAAAGGGTGCGGCGGGTCATATCCCGCAGCTCCCATTCATAGGTCGTCCTGACCTCATTGCTGTCGCGCGGCATGGTCACCGGCAGACGGTCATAGCCATACATGCGGGCGATCTCCTCCACGTAGTCCTCTTCGATCAGCAGATCCTGCCGGACCGTCGGCGGCGTGACCGTCATGATGTTGCCTTCCCCGGCCACTTGGATTTCCAGCCCTTCCAGCATAGCCGTCATCTCTTCCCGAGTCAGTTCGATGCCCAGCACCGCATTGATTCGGTCTACCCGCACATCCAAGGTCTTTGCCTGCTGCGGCGAGGGATAGACATCAACCCGTCCCGGACAGACTCTACCGCCTCCCACCAGTTCAATGAGCCGGCAGACCCGGTCCGCCGCATCGGCGCAGAGGTTAGGGTCGATGCCCTTTTCAAACCGGGCGGAGGCCTCGGTCCGCAGGCCCAGCGCTTTGGCCGTCCGCCGCACACTGCCCGCCGCGAAGTTGGCCGATTCAATGACGATGGTCTGTGTATCCGCTTCGATCTCCGAATTCAGTCCGCCCATGACGCCGGCAACGGCGATGGGACGCTCCGCGTCCCTGATCATGAGCATATCGCCAGAAAGGGTTCGATCGGTCTCATCCAGAGTGGTGAAAACCTCACCGCTCTTCGCGTTCTCCACGATGATCTTCCCTCCCCTGACCTGACGGATATCAAAAGCGTGGATCGGCTGGCCGTATTCCAGCATGACGAAGTTCGTGATATCGACAATATTGTTGATGGGACGCATCCCGGCGTACATGAGCCGCTTCTGCAGCCACCAGGGGGACTGCTGCACCTTCACGTCCGTGACCACCCGGGCCACATACCGCCTGCAGCTTTCCGAATTGTTGATTTCCACGGCAATGCGATCCGCGGCTTCGCCTTCCCCGTTTTCCTCCTCCATGGTGATGTCCGGATAGGCGAACGGCCGGCCGAACGTGGCCGAAGCTTCTCTGGCCATGCCCACCATGGCCAGGCAGTCGGGCCGGTTGGGGGTGATCTCAAAGTCAACCACCGCCTGCTTCAGCCCCAGAGCTTCGGTGAACTCCTCTCCCGGCGTCAGATCATCGGGCAGAATCCAGATGCCGTCTCGGTGAGCGACGGGAACCACCTTGTCCTCAAAGCCCAGCTCGCTGCAGGAGCAGAACATGCCGTAGGATTCGACACCGCGAAGCTTGCCTTTGGTAATCTTCACGCCCCCCTCCTGCTTCGGCTGTCCGTACAGGGGGCCCGGGATACGGCTCTTGTGCAGCGCTACGGGCACCAGCGCCCCTTCGAAAACGTTGGGCGCTCCGGTGACGATCTGCAGCAGATCCTCCTGCCCCACGTCCATCCGGCAGATGACCAGTTTGTCCGCGTCGGGATGGGGCTCGATCGCTTCAATGCGGCCCACCACCACTTTTTCAATGTCCCCGCCGAAGACTTCACAGGTCTCCAGGTTGGATCCGGACATGATCATCCGGTCGCAGAACTCGTCCAGGGAGACGCCGGGGTCGATATAATCCTTTAACCATTCAATGGGAACTAACATGGATGCTTCCTCCTATTTGAACTGCTCAATAAAGCGCATATCGTTTTCGTAGAACAGACGGATGTCATCAACGCCGTATTTCAGCATGGCCACCCGCTCGACGCCCAGACCGAAGGCGAATCCGGTATATTTCTCCGTATCCAGTCCGCCGACCTGAAGCACACTGGGGTGAACCATTCCGCAGCCCAGGATCTCAATCCAGCCGCTGCCCTTGCAGACGCGGCACCCCTTCCCACCGCACTTGAAGCAGGAGACATCCATCTCCGCGCTGGGCTCCGTGAAGGGGAAATGATGGGGCCGAAACTTGGTTTTCGTGGATGTTCCGAAAAGCTGCTTGGCGAAACTGTCCAGCGTGCCCTTCAGATCCGCCATGGTGACCCCTTCGTCCACCAGAAGTCCCTCCACCTGATGAAACATGGGGGAATGGGTGGCGTCGGGCGTATCGCAGCGGAACACCCTGCCCGGGGAAATCACCTTGATCGGCGGCTTCTCCTTCAGCAGAGTCCGCACCTGTACCGGAGAGGTCTGCGTCCGCAGCAGCACATCCTCGGAAATATAAAAGGTGTCGGTCATATCTCTGGCCGGATGATCCGGACCGGCGTTCAGCGCGTCGAAGTTATTGAACACGGTTTCCACCTCCGGGCCCTCCACGATGGAATAGCCCATGTTGCGGAATACCCGGGAGATTTCCTCCATGGTGATGGTCAGGGGATGCGGCACGCCGAGTCCTTCGGTCTTTCCCGGTTCGGTAACGTCGATCCGCTCCATCCGGAACTGAGCTGCCTTCGCCGCTGCCTTCACCGCCTCGAACCGCTCGGCCAGCATGGCCTCGATCTGATCTCTGACGCCATTGGCCATCTGCCCCGTTGCCTTTCGTTCTTCCGGCGAAAGCTTGCCCATGCCGCGGAGAATCTCCGTCAGCCGGCCCTTCTTGCCCAGAAAGCGGACGCGGATCTCATCGGTCTCGCTCTGCGTCGTAGCCGCCTCAAGCTGCTGCCTCGCGTCATTCAGTATCCTGTTCAGTTGCTCTTTCATTTCCGTCTCCTGTATCGTTTGTTTATCGGACCGCGTACATCAGGATGCCCGCTGCTACCGCGGCATTGAGGGATTCGATCCCGCCCTCCATGGGTATTCTGACGTGGCAATCTGCGCATTTCCGCAGCCTTTCGCTGATGCCGCATCCTTCATTGCCGATCATCAGCGCCGCCGGTTTGTTCAAGCGGATGCAAAAGCAATCCTCCTCCGCATCAGCGCAGGCCGCCACCAGGCTCCATCCGCCTTCCCGCAGCATCTGCACCGCTTCTTCCTCCGACATCCCGGTCATCACCGGTGTGCGCAGCAGAGATCCGGCCGCCGCGCGCACCACCTTGGGCGCGTAGATATCCGTCGTCCCCTTCAGGGCAAGAATCCCGGCGAAGCCGGCCGCCTCCGCCGTGCGGATAATGGTTCCCGCATTGCCCGGATCCTGCAGCCGGTCGAGCACCACGATATTCCGCCCGGCCGCCTGCCGGCGGAATTCTTCCTCTCCGACGGTCTTCTGCCGGGCTACGGCAATGACCCCCTGAGAGTGGCGGGTATCGGACAGACCGGCAAACAGTTCCTTCGTCAGTCCGGTCACCGGAACATCTCCCGTAAACCCGATGCCCGTCCCGTCGCAGACAAAAACCTTCTCTATCGCAGCTCCCGTTTCCAGGGCATCCATCAGAGGCTTGATTCCCTCCAGCAGATACAGTCCGGTCTCATCACGGGTTTTCCTTCGGAGAAGTTTGGTTGCGCGCTTATATAGGACGTTCTCTCGGGAAGATATGACGTTCATTCTCTCTGGTAACGACGAATCGGATAATGCATCAATAGCCGGCATGCACCGGCTATTGCATAATATTCAGCTTTCGCTGCGGTTATCTCTTCAGGAAATCCGGAATATCCATGCCGGGCACCTTCTCGAAGGAAGCCGTGTGACGTTCCTCCGCCGGGGCGCCGTGGTAGGTATCCCTGTCCTTACCGGTTGGAATGACCGTGTCATCGATGGCGCTTCTGGCCGTCGCGCCGGGGGCGCGTTCGAAGCCGGCCGCGATGACGGTGATGGCGATTTCATCCTGCATCTCTTCCTTAATGGATGCGCCCAGAATAATGATGGCGTTGTTGTCCGCCTCCTCCTCGATCTGAGTAGCCACCTTGTCCACGTCGAACATGGTCAGATTTCTTCCGCCGGTGATGTTGATCAGCACGGCTCTGGCGCCGGAGATCTTGGTCTCCAGCAGCGGGCTGTTGACCGCATTGCTCACCGCATCGGTCAGCTTGTTCTCGCCACTTCCGTGTCCGACGCCCATGTGGACAATCCCTCTGTCCTTCATGATGGTGGTCACATCGGCGAAGTCCAGATTGATCAGCGCGTCGTCGACGATGATGTCGGAGATGCCCTGCACACCCTGGCGCAGCACGTCATCCGCCATACTGAAGGCTTCCATCAGCGACGTCTCTTCCTGAACCGTCTCCAGCAGTTTGTCGTTAGGAACGACCACCAGAGAATCGACATATTTCTTCAGGAACTTGATGCCCAGTTCGGCATGTTCGCCTCTCTTCTTTCCTTCAAACTTGAAGGGTTTCGTCACTACGCCGACCGTCAGAACGCCCATGTCCTTGGCGATCTTGGCGATGATGGGCGCAGCTCCTGTACCCGTTCCACCACCCATGCCGCAGGTGATGAACACCATGTCGGACCCGGCGATGAACTTCTGCAGATCCTCCAGATTCTCCTCGGCGGACTTCTGTCCGATTTCGGGATTTCCGCCGGCGCCGAGTCCCTTCGTCAGTTTCTCTCCGATCTGTATCTTCGTTTCGGACCGGTTTCTCTGCAGTGCCTGCTTGTCCGTATTGACCGCCACGAAGGACACGCCCTGCATGCCCGCTTCGATCATCCGGTTGATCGCATTACAGCCACCGCCGCCGACACCGATGACCTTTATTTCCTGAATTTTGGATTCATTAACCTCAAATTGCAGCATTGTTGAAAAACCTCCCGTCATTCCTTTAAAAAACTATATATAGTATATCACATTACTTTTTCGGCGTAAAGGCACAATAATTATTATCTCCCACGTTTACCGTTCCCCGGGAGACATTCTGCTGATACAGCCGGTAAACGACGGTTTTCAGCGTGCCCGCCCGCAGAGTGCTGATCACGTTGGCACACCGTCCCTCGCACATCAGATCCCCGTAGATGCGCACCTCCACCCAACTTCCCCGGATGGAAATCCGCTTGAAGAACATGTCGGTTTCCTGGGCGGCGGCGATGATGTCCATGGCCTTGTTGTAGGCGCTCTCCTCCCTGACCTCTACTTTGTCCCGCAGTCTGGCCCGGGTGACCGTTACACCCTTGATATAGGTCGTCTTCATCTTCTTTTCGGAAATCTCCAGCACGATGCCCTCGCTGTCAACAGCCACATACCGGCGAGGCTTCTCCTCTTCCTCCAGGGTGGCCAGCTGAGCAAAGGCCGGTTTCTCCGTCACGATGATTTCCACCGTGTCCGGCAGTTTCCGGTTGATGTTTACCGATTCGATGTAGGGATTCAATTTCACCCTGTGCTTCGCCAGAAGCATATTGAGTCCGAAGATGCTCTGTTCCTCATCGACTTCCGCCAGCCGCAGGATCTCCGCATCACTGACCTGCTGGTTGCCAATAACCGACACGTTCTGAATCGCAAAATACGGCAGATTGATCACCACCGCAGCAGCGGCAATGACGGCAAGAATCAGCAGCACGCGAAGCACGCGGTGTTTCCGTTTATGACGCCTGCGCCTGCGGAGCCTCTTCGGTTTTTCCGGCGCAGCAGAAATGCTCGGCGTCTCTGACGCCGCGGTCTCCTCCGAATCCGGAACCGCCGTTTCGTCCGGATTTTCCGGCATTTCCGGTTCTATCGTTCGTTCTCTGTTGTCCGGTGTTTCCTTCGTTTCCATATCTCCTTATTCAGCCTTATTCAGATCCGTCTGCGGTAATCCGCCAGAACGGTATCGCAGATCTTCTCCGCCGCACGGATCGTGCCACAGGATGCGCACTTTTCCCGCATACCGGCAAGTCGGGCAGGATTGCTCCGCAGCCGGTCGATCTCGTTGTTCATCCGCTCCATATCCAGTTTCTCTTCCTCAATGATCAGCGCTCCGCCGGCGCTGGACACGCTCAGGGCATTGTAGTACTGATGGTTCTCCGTCGCCCGGGGAAAGGGCACGAAGATGGCCGGCACGCCGCAGGCTGTCACTTCGGCCACGGTGAGCGCCCCGCTGCGGCTGATCACCAGATCACTGGCGCCCAAGAGCTCCGCCATATTGTGAATGTATTCCATGACCCGAATATTCTCTCCGGGACGGATCCCCTTTTCCGCCAGCTCCGTCAGCACGGCATCGTAATAGTAGCTGCCCGTACCCAGAAGCACATGAAAGGCCGGATCGCCGGCATGCTTTTCGATCACGCGAACCATCTCCCGGTTCAGCCGTCCGGCGCCCTGGCTTCCGCCAAAAGCCAGCACCACGAAGTGATCTTCCGGGATGCCCAGCCGCCGCCGGATCTCTTCCCTGTCCAGACCGGCGAATTCCTTCCGCACCGGATTTCCCGTCAGCACATGCTTCCCTGGATCCCGGAAAAACTCGCCTGCCCGGGAAAATCCGAGAAAGATCTTCCTCGCTTTTCTGCCCAGGAACTTGTTCGTCTTCCCGGGGATGGCGTTCTGTTCGTGAATGTAGGTGGGGATGCCGCTGCGTCCCGCCGCGGAAACCACCGGCGCGCTGGCATAGCCGCCGGTTCCGATGACCACGTCCGGCGCGAAGAACCGGATCAGTTCCTTCGCCTGCTGCCGTCCCTTCAGCACCCGCTTTGCCGCCCGGGCATTGGCCCGCAGATTGCGGCCGAATCCATCGGCGCTGATCAGCGCGATCTCGTAACCGCTCTCCGGCACGATGTCCTTTTCCATGCCGATTTCCGCTCCCACGAACAGAATCTCCGCATCCTCCATCCGGCTCTTCATCTCATCCGCGATGGCGATGGCCGGATAAATATGTCCGCCGGTTCCTCCGCCGGTCATCATGATCTTCATGACATCAACCCCCGCTCTCCGCTTCTCGGATTCTCGTTTCCTGTTTGGATATATTCAGCAGCACGCCCGCGGAAAACATGAACATCAGCAGTCCGTTTCCGCCGTAGCTGATAAAAGGCAGATTGATTCCCGTCGCCGGCATGGATGCCGTTACGACCGCCACATTGAGGATGACCTGGATCGCCACCATCATCACCACGCCCGAGGCCAGCAGCATACCGAACTGGTCCGGAGCCCTTAGGGCGATCCTCATGCCACGCCAGATCAGCAGACAGTACACGATCAGAAGAACGATGACGCCGATGAACCCCAGTTCCTCTCCAATGATGGCAAGGATGAAGTCGTTCTGCGGCTCGGGCAGATACAGGCTCTTCTGTACGCTCCTGCCCAGCCCGACACCGGTCAGGCCGCCCGAACCCAGAGCCAGCAGCGACTGGGCCACCTGATATCCTTCCCCGTACATATCCTGGAAAGGATCGGTGAAGTTGGTGATCCGGGCATACCAGTAGGTATCCTTCATAAACAGGACGATGAACAGGAATCCACCGACACCCAGACCGGCGGCGGCGCCCACATACGCCCAGTCCATGCCGGCAACCAGCATCATGGCCACGGCGATGCCGCAGACCGTCAGGGCTGTGGACAGGTTGGGCTGCCGAATGATCAGAAACGCAAACCCCGCGGTGACAATGACCGCCGGCAGAATACCCAGGAGGATAGATCGGGCTCTGACCGGTTTTTCGCCAAAGAACCAGGCCAGGAAAAAGACCATGCCCAGCTTCGCCCATTCCCCGGGCATGAAGGTGATCGGTCCGACCGCCAACCACCGGGTCGCGCCGTTTCTCGTGGCGCCGATTACCAGAACCAGCACCAGCGCGGCCAGACAGGCCAGCATAATGGGCAGAGCCAGCTTTTTGTAGTTCCGGTAGTCCAGGGTCATGCCGATGAACATCATGATCAGCCCGGCGCATACCCAGATGCCATCCCGGATGAGATAGTAAAAAGGCGTGCCGTTGACGCTGATGGAGGAATAGTAGCTGGCGCTGAATACCATGACCAGGCCGAAGGCGACCAGGATCAGGGTGATCAGCAGGAACCCGAAGTCCACCGTTTTCAGATTGTCACCGCCTGGTAGGGCAATCTTTCTGCGCATGTTCTGAAATGCTCCCCTCTCTGCTCGAAATTATCGTACATATCCCAGCTGGCGCACGCCGGCGACAGGAGCACCACATCTCCCGGGCTGGCGCTTTCCCACGCGCGTACCACGCATTCCTCCAATCCGGAGCAGATCTCCGTTTCCGTAAATCCCATCTTCTCCGCCGTCTTCTGGATGATGGGCGCTGTCTCGCCCATCAGGATTGCTTTTTTCACCCGTCCGTCAAAGGCCTCGATCAGCGGCGTGAAATCTGCCTTCTTGTCGTAACCGCCGGCGATCAGGATGATGTTTTCCTTCATGGCCTCGATGGCCTTGATGGCCGCATCCGTATTGGTCCCCTTGGAGTCGTTGACGAATCGTACCCCGCCGATCTGGCGGACCAGCTCGATCCGGTGGGCGACACCCGCGAACGTCCGGAGCGTTTCGGTAATGGTCTCACGACCGATGCCGCCGAAATGCGCGATGGCTGTCGCTGCCAGAGCGTTTTCCAGATTGTGTGATCCGGGAATCTTCAGTTCATCGGCCCGGCAGAAAGAAATCTCCCGTCCCTCCTGATCCCGGATCATGATCACCCCGTCTCTGACGAAAGCGCCGAAGGCCAGTTCCTTCCGCCGGCTGAAGGGCACGACGGTCGCCGGGCATCCTTCCGTCAGCGCGAAGCATTCCGGATCGTCGGCGTTGATCACGCAGTACTGATCCCGGCTCTGACGCAGGAAGATCCTCGCCTTGGCTTTTCCATAATTTTCCATTGTTTTGTGGCGGTTGAGATGATCCGGCGTCAGATTGAGAATCGCCGACACCTCCGGGCGGAACTCCTCTGTGGTCTCCAGCTGAAAGCTGCTGATTTCGGTCACCAGCCAGCCGTCGACCGAAGCCTCTCGCGCACCGGACAGCACGGCCACGCCGATGTTGCCCACCACGTAGGTCTCTCTGCCCGCTGCCTTGTAGATTTCCCCCACCAGCGTCGTGGTCGTGGTTTTGCCGTTGGTGCCGGTGATGCCGATGAAGTTGCCTTTGCACAGCCGGTAGGCGAGCTCCAGCTCTCCGATGATCTCCACGCCCGCCGCCCGGGCCTCCTCCACCATGGGCAGATCCGTGGGCACACCGGGGCTCAGAATCATCATATCGTAGGCGCCCATGTCCTCGGGCACGCACCCCAGCCAGGGTTTCACCGGATTGCCCTCCAGCGTTTTCCGCAGCTGCAGACCAATCTCCTCCAGACTCTTGTTGTCCTGCACGGACACCTCCGCCCCCAGCGACAGCGCCGTCTCCATGGCGGCGATTCCACTGCGGCCCATGCCGACCACCAGTATCTTCTTGTTCTTCAGTTCGTTGTTCATGTCTCTGCCCGTTCCTTATTCCGTCTGCCTCAGATGAGCACCAGTATGCCGATGATGCAGCAAACCGCAGTGAACACCCAGAAGGCGCCGACCACCCGGGTCTCCTTCATGCCACACATCTCGAAATGATGATGAATGGGTGCCATCCGGAAAATCCGCTTACCGTGTGTCATCTTGAAATAGCCCACCTGCATGACCACCGACAGCGCCTCGATCACATAGAGCAGGCCGATGACCAGCAAAAGCAACTCCAACTTCATGACGATGGCTGCCGCAGCCACCCCTCCGCCCAGTGCCAGAGACCCCGTGTCTCCCATGAAGATCTTCGCGGGGTTCTTATTGAACACCAGGAAGCCCAGGCATCCTCCGCACAGAGCCGCGAAGAACAGGATGCTGGGAATGACTTCGATGTCGACACCGGAAGCCATATAGGAAAACAGGACGCCGGAAACGACGAAGGCCGCGGAGACCAGCGCCGTGACGCCGGAGGCCAGTCCGTCCAGCCCGTCGGTGAGATTGACCGCGTTGGTCATGGCCAGGATGGCGAAGACCACGATGGGAACATAGAGAATGCCGAAGTCCACCCAAAAATCCGCGCCGGGGATGTACACCTGGCTGCCCTGCTCGGAGATCATCCGGAACAGGATACCGAAAGCCAGGGCAATGACCAGCTGCAGGGCGAACTTGGGCTTCACCTTCAGTCCCTCGTTCTGTTTCTTGATCACCTTCAGATAATCATCCACAAAACCTACCAGGCCGAAGCCCAGGAACACCAGCAGAATGGCCGTCACGTTTCCCGGATTCATGCCCCAGGCCGCGGAAGCGCCGATGTTGGATATCAGCGCCGCGAAAAAGGTGCCGGCGATGATGCTGATGCCGCCCATGCTGGGCGTGCCCGCCTTGGCGTAATGGGATTTCAGTCCCTCTTCCCGTATATTCTGTCCGGCCTTCCTGCGCAGGAAGGGGATCTCGTATTTTGTTGCTGTCACCGCCAGAAAAAAGGCAATCGCGGCGGTGCCGATGATAATTCCCGTCATTTCCACTCTTCTCCGTCCGTCAGTTCTTTCACGATGGTCTCCATCTTCATCCCCCGGGAAGCTTTTACCAGGATCACATCCTCCGGACCGATGTACTGCGCC
>JAUNRL010000075.1 GCA_030535715.1 Bacillota bacterium | reverse complement strand
AGGTATGCGCACTCTATGTGAACTGTGCCTTCCCTTCGTTCGGCCCGGCGGAGTCTTCATCGCCTGCAAGGGGGCCGAGGCCGTCCGCGAAGTGCAGGAGGCGCAGAACGCGATTGAACGGCTTGGCGGACAGGTGAGCGGAATCATCGGACAGGACCGAAGCCGGTATAGGGAAGAACACTGCTTGGTGCTGGTGGAGAAGCTTCGCGCAACGGATCCGAAGTATCCCCGGCGGGCGGGACAGCCGGGAAGAAAGCCCCTGTAACCGGAGCGTCAGCAGTTGCCCCACAGGGCGATGGAAAATACTGGAAGTCATAACGCCGATGTTTCACGTGAAACGTCGGTTTTTTGCATGAAAACCCGAAAAAGCGGATGACGATTCGATGCGAGTGGTATATAATGGTGACATCTTATGAAGTGAATGCAGAAACGGAGGAAGCAGATTGTGGGGAAAGCAATAGCAATATTCAATCAAAAGGGCGGTGTCGGCAAGACGACGACGAACATCAATCTGGCCGCAAGCCTTGCAATAAAAGGGAAGAAGGTTCTTGTGCTTGATATCGACCCGCAGGGCAACACCACCAGCGGACTGGGCTTTTCCAAGCGGGATCTGGAGCTGACCACCTACGAAATTCTTATTGAGGAGGGTCGTCATCCGGCAGAAGCCGTGCTGTCGGCGGGTCTGGAGAATCTGTTCATTCTGCCTGCCAGCGTCCAGCTTGCCGGAGCGGAGGTTCAGCTGATCAATATGCCCGGGAGGGAGAAACGGCTGAAAATGGCCATTGACGTGCTGAAGCCGGATTACGATTACATCTTTGTTGACTGTCCGCCATCTCTGGGATTCCTGACGATCAACTCCCTGACGGCGGTGGATTCTGTGCTCATCCCTATCCAGTGTGAATTCTACGCGCTGGAAGGTGTGAGCCAGCTGATGAGCACCATTGATATTGTGCGGACCAACATGAATCCGGATTTGGAGATTGAGGGTGTCATCCTCAGCATGTTTGACGGCAGAACGAATTTGTCCGCCCAGGTCGTGGAGGAAGTGAAGAAGTACTTCCGGGAGAAGGTCTACGCCACCGTCATTCCCCGGAACGTCCGTCTGGCGGAGGCCCCGAGCCACGGCATGCCGGTCATCCAGTATGATCCCAAATCCACGGGGGCAATCGCATACATGGAATTCGCTGAGGAATTCCTGCAGAATGAGGAGGAAAAATAGATGGCGGCGAAGAAGAAAGCAACCGGACTAGGCCGCGGACTCGACGCTCTCTTCGGCGACGTGGAGGTCAGCGCCGTCCGTGAGCAGAGTTCCCGAAAAAAGGGAAAGACCGCAGCGCTCGAGTCCGCAGTGGCTGCCCCCACAGAAAAAGAACTGCGCTACATCGACATCAACGACATCAAACCCAACGCCGCCCAGCCGAGAAAGGTTTTCGACGAGGATAAACTGGAGGAGCTGGCGGAATCCATTGACCGGCACGGACTGATCCAGCCAGTGGTGCTTCGCAGCGCGGTCCAGGGATATGAGATCGTTGCCGGCGAACGCCGATGGCGGGCGGCCAGGATGGTAGGCCTAAAGGAAATCCCCTGCATCGTCAAAGAGCTGACCGACGAGGAGAACATGCTTCTGTCGATCATCGAGAATATGCAGCGGGAGGATCTGAATCCCATCGAAGAGGCGGAGGGCCTGAAGCAAATGATTGATACCTACGGTCTGACGCAAGAGCAGGTTTCCCGGGGTGTGGGCAAGAGTCGGCCTTATATCACCAACAGCCTGCGACTGCTGAAGTTGCCGGAGAGGATCCGGTATCTGACGGCGGAAGGCAGTTTGTCCGTGGGCCATGCCCGGGCTCTGGCGGCCATCAGGGATGAGGCTTTGCAGCAGAAGCTGGCGGAGCGAGCCGTAGAGGAAGGTCTGTCCGTGCGGCAGATTGAGCGGCTAGCCCAGGAAACCCGGGAGAGGGAGACCAGAAAGCGGCGGCGAGCCACCAAGAGCGCCGACGAGAAGCGGGTGGAAGCTGAACTGCGGGAAGCCCTCGGCACCAAGGTTACTCTGCAGCGAAAGGGCGCCAAGGGCCGGATTGAAATCGAATTCTACAACGGGGATGAGATGGAGCGGCTCATCGATTTGCTTCGATCCCTGGGGTGATGTTTCACGTGAAACATCACGGACGACTTAAATCACAGCAAGGAAATACAGAGAGGATGGAACAATGGAAAGAAATGTAGGAACAGTATCAAGAGGTATACGGTGTCCGATTATCCGGGAAGGCGATGATCTGGGCAGAATCGTGGTGGACAGTCTGCTGACCGCGGCGCAGACCGATGGATTTGCTTTGCGCGATCGGGATATTGTCTGCGTCACGGAATCCGTTGTGGCCAGATCCCAGGGCAACTACGCCGGCACGGACGCCATCGCCAAAGATGTGCAGGCGAAGCTGGGCGGAGACACCATTGGCGTGATTTTCCCGATTCTGTCAAGAAACCGGTTTGCTGTCTGCCTGAAAGGGATCGCCAAGGGAGCGAAGAAGATCGTGCTGATGCTCAGCTATCCCAGTGATGAGGTCGGCAACGAACTGGTCTCTCTGGATCGGATCGACGAAGCTGGCATCAACCCTTACAGCGACGTTCTTACGTTAAAGCAGTACAGAGAGGTCTTTGGTAAAAACCGGCATCCCTTTACCGGCATGGACTATGTTCAGTACTATGGAGATCTGATCCGGGAAGCCGGAGCGGAATTGGAGATCATCTTCGCCAACCAGCCGAAGGAAATTCTCCATTACACGAAGAAAGTGCTGACCTGTGACATCCACACCCGGCAGCGTACAAAGCGGATCCTGCAGGCGGCCGGTGCGGAGACGGTGTTGGGTCTGGATGACATTCTGACCGCTTCGGTGGATGGCAGCGGCTTCAATCGCCGGTTCGGACTGTTGGGTTCCAATAAGGCGACAGAAGAGTCCGTCAAACTCTTTCCCGATGAGTGCCAGGGTCTGGTGGATGGCATTCAAAAGGATCTGCAGGAGAAGACCGGAAGGCACGTGGAAGTTATGATCTACGGAGATGGAGCGTTCAAGGATCCAGTTGGGAAAATATGGGAACTGGCAGATCCCTGCGTCGGCGTTGCCTTTACCAAAGGCCTGGAGGGGACGCCCAATGAGCTGAAGCTGAAGTATCTGGCGGACAACGATTTCGCTGAACTTGACGGTGAGGCGCTGAAGGAGGCCGTTTCCGGCCGGATCCGGCAGAAGGATGGCTGTCTGGTGGGCAAGATGGAATCCGAGGGAACCACGCCCCGGCAGCTGACCGATCTCATTGGATCTCTGTGTGATCTGACCAGTGGTTCCGGCGACAAGGGGACGCCGATTGTTTTCATTCAGGGTTACTTCGATAACTACACGACGGAGTAGACGAAGCGCCCGCCGGCGGCAGCCCGGCGAAACAATGGCTGCAACAAGGCAATTCTCTATCACGGTAGAGGGTTGCCATTTTTTTGAAATTGGTGGAAATCCACCTATGCGGCGGATATAATAATATGTAATAAACGGAATGAGGAGGAGGACAATATGGTTAAAATCAACGGAAAAGATCTTACCATTGAAGAGGTCATCAGCGTCTGCCGGGAAGGGGAACGTGTGGAAATCACGGATGAGGCGAAAAAGGCCATCAACCGCTCCCGCGCCTATGTTGAAAAGAAGCTGGAGGAAAAAGCCGTGATCTACGGACTGACCACGGGCTTTGGCAAGTTTGCCAATGTCGTGATCTCCTCAGAACAGACGGCACAGCTTCAGAAGAATCTCATCATGAGCCACACCTGCGCCATGGGCGAGGCCTACCCCATTGAATATGTACGGGCAGCCATGCTCCTGCGCTGCAATAATCTGAGCAGAGGTTATTCCGGTATCCGCCTGTCCACGGTGCAGACGATGGTGGACATGCTTAACGCCGGGATTCATCCCATCGTGCCAGAGAAGGGATCCGTGGGATCCTCCGGCGACCTGGCGCCGCTGTCCTGCATCGCGCTGGGACTGATCGGTCAGGGCATGGTGGAATACAAAGGAAACATCGTTGAAGCCGCGGAAGCCATGAAGGATGCCGGAATCACTCCGGTGGAACTGGCCGCCAAGGAAGGTCTGGCCTTGAACAACGGTACCCAGATGATGACGGCCGTCGGCCTGAATACCCTCTGGGATGCCGAAAAACTGCTCAAGATTGCCGACATCACCACGGCCCTGACCGGCGAGGCGCTGAAGGCCATCCGGAAGGCTTATGACCCGAAGGTTCATGAGATCCGGGGTCACCGAGGGCAGATCGATGAAGCGGAGAATCTGCGGAACCTGCTGGAAGGATCGGAAAATGCCCTGTGGCTTCACGATGACAAAGTGCAGGATCCCTATTCTCAGCGTTGCGCGCCCCAGATCCACGGCGCCTCAAGAGACGCGATCAGCCATGTCCGCAGCATCGTAGAGCGGGAAATCAATGCGGTTACGGACAACCCGCTGGTCTTTGCCGATGATGATGAAGTCGTTTCCGGCGGAAACTTTCACGGCCAGCCCATGGCGCTGGCCTTTGACTTCCTGAAAATCGCCATCTCCGAGCTGGCCAATGTATCTGAGCGGAGGACTGAACGGCTGGTTAATCCAGCGACCAACGAGGGATTGCCCGCTTTTCTGACCAAGCATGGCGGCGTCAACTCCGGCTACATGATTGCCCAGTACGCGGCGGCGTCCATGGTCTCCGAGAACAAGGTCTACGACCATCCGGCCTGCGTGGATTCCATTCCCACCTCGGCCAACCAGGAAGACCACGTCTCCATGGGATCCACCTCGGCGAGAACGGCAGCATTGGTATTAGACGATGCGCAGAAGGTGCTGGCCATTGAGCTTTCTGCGGCAGTTCAGGCTATCTGGCTCAGAGAGGAAATGGGCGAGGGTGGCATCAGCAAGCTGGCGCCGGCAACGAGAGCGGCTTACGAGTACATCCGGAAGATGAGTGATCCCGTTGAAGAGGATATCATCATGCTGGACGAACTGGCGAAGTTCGATGCCATGGTCAAGGACGGCGGCATCATTGAGGCGGTCGAAAAGGTTGTGCCGTTGAAATAACAGGGATATAAGCTATTGCCAATAGACAATAAGTGGGGAATACGCCGAAATCACTGCAATGGAGGTATAATCATGTTGGATAACAAAACCATCTGTCAGGCTATGACCATCAAGCTGGGAAACGAGTATCCCGACTACCCGGAGTTTCAGGAGGGCATTCGCCGGGCGCCGGACAGAGGCTTCCGCCTGACGAAGGCCCAGACCCGTATCGCGCTGAAGAATGCGCTGCGCTACGTCCCGGAGGAACTGCACGAGAAGCTGGCTCCGGAATTTATGGAAGAGCTGAAGAACTACGGCAGGATCTACGCCTACCGGTACCGTCCCCAGGGCCGCCTCTACGGCAGACCCATTGATGAATACAAAGCCAACTGTC
>JAUNRL010000074.1:2903-5529 GCA_030535715.1 Bacillota bacterium | reverse complement strand
GATGATCTCCGTAAAAACTATAATCTGAAGCTGTCCACCAAGACGGCCGTATACGCTGCCGCTTTCAAGCAGAGCACCACGGAGAATGACTACAGCCACTACCTTACCCGGCTCAAATGGATGGGCGGCAAATGGAAGGTGCAGAAGCGGGACGACAGCGATCCGGAGGATCTGGGAAACGGCACGCTGATCATCTACTTTTCCGAGCCGGCCTACCTGTCCATCGAGAACAATACGGGGGCAGAGCTTGACCTCGGCTCAATTACCGTGCTGGGTCACAGCGCAGTCAATAAACCCGGAACGCCTGATCAGGGTGGCGTGGCAGGCTACGGCCTGGTCTTCGCCTGGAAGGGAGAGATCCAGGAGGAACTGAACCCGGTTACCGAGGATAAGATGACCCTGCAAAGCGGGGAGCCCATCAGCATTCTGTTCCCGGGAGGCCAGAGTCAGGCATTTAGCCTGTCTGGCGCCTTTGGTTCCACATCTTCCAATACCGTCCGGTTGAGAATGAACGGAA
This sequence comes from Bacillota bacterium, assembly GCA_030535715.1. Taxonomy (GTDB): domain Bacteria; phylum Bacillota; class Clostridia; order Peptostreptococcales; family Anaerovoracaceae; genus Lentihominibacter. The sequence continues at coordinate 5,012 of JAUNRL010000074.1, read as the reverse complement.
CAGAGATTGCGGGCGGTCAGAAGCTGAATGAACCGATCAGCCTGAACGGCACCACACGCAGCGATACCGGCACCTACGAGATCATTTTCGGTGAGGATAAGTGCATCTGCAGGATCGTCGGCAGAGCAGGTCTGATTACCAACGCGGCCGGCGGGGAGGTGTCCAGAGCAGAGGTCAACAGCGACGGAGATACGGAGTATCTCTTCACTACCCTGAACCGGGCGGTGAACTTCGCCGTAGCCAATGGGGTCAACGGACTGAATGATCCGACCGTTGAGATGCTGGAGGATTATCTCATGCCCAGGACGGATGTGGTGGAAATCGACGGAACGCAGAGCCGGTTCGACAGCCTGCACAGCATTACCTTTACCACCGCAAAGGGTGGGAAGAATAAATACAGCGGCAGCGGCAATGCCACCATCAGTCGGGGTAACGGCAATACGGCAAAGCCGATGTTCTATGTCAGCGGCACTAAGACGGCATCCAAGATGGTTTCCCTCCATGACCTGAACTTTGACGGAAAGAGTCTGACCGGCGCATGCGACGGCGGCGCGCTGAAAACGAAAAACTGCGCGGTCGATATCCGCGATGCGCACCTGACCGGATTCATCTCCAACAACGGCGGTGCCGTCTTCGCCTCAGTAGGTGACGAGTCGGGAAACGTCTACACCTTCAACGATTATGAGAACAGCGTTATCAACACGGCCACGGTCAGCATCACCAGAGCGGTATTTACCAATTGTCACTCAGTGGCGGAGGGAAACAGACGCGGCGGCGGTGGTGTCTGGGCCAACACCAGGGAACTCAGACTGAATGAGTGCAGCTTCACCGGCTGCACAGCGGTAGATCAGGGCGGCGCGGTATTCCATCGGATTGAATCTCAGGGGAACTACAGCTATCCATTCTGCAGAGATTCCAGAACCTTCGTGGAAGATCGCTGTACCTTTACCGGCTGTCAGGCGAACGCGGCCGGCGGAGTTGAGACGGACGCCCATCATGTGACCGTCAGGACAGCCACCTTCACCCAGTGCATCGCGAAAGCAAGAGGCGGCGGCGGTCTGAATATCTACATTCACGACAGCGCGGATTCCCAGATAGCGGGAACGGAAGTTCTGGTGGAGGGCTGCGTATTCAGCGGCTGCACGGCCTATCGTGACGGCGGCGGACTCAACAGTGCGGCGCAGACAACGAGAGTAAACAACTCGACCTTCTACAACTGCAAGGTTTCAGGCAATCCGTCGGGCAGGGAGGAGAACTGCGGCGGCGGCATCTACTTCAAGAATAGGAACGGCGTCTACGCCGAAGCGCTCGGCTGTACGATCGATACCTGTTCCACCTCCGGCAGGAATCCGAACGGCGGCGGCATAGCCTGCAAAGCGAAGGAACTGTTCGTCGGGGACTACAGGGACGATCACGTGAACAACGGAAACCCGGTTCACACCGTCATTACCAACTGCAGCTCGCCAATGTCCGGCGGCGGCATCTACCACAATGGCGGCACATTCACATCGATCACCAACGCGCAGATCAGCGGCTGCACGGCAATGCAGTACGGCGGCGGAATATACACGAAGACAAATAGAACTGAGCTGATCGGCGCCACGATCAGCGGCTGCACGGCAACGCTGGGCGGCGGCGGGGCCAATATCAGTTATGACAGCGTTGGATCGGTGCTGCTGGACGGCACGGTCATTCAGGGCAACATCTCAGACAAGGGCGGCGGCATAGCCATAAAGAAATCGGTGTTGACCATGAGGAATAATTCCCGCGTCATCGAAAACCATCTGTCGGGCAATGAGGTGGCAAATGCCGCAGGTGTGTATATGCAGATGAATGATAGCGGATACAGGCTGATCATCGGTGCCGATGAGGTTTCGGAGAATAGTACACCAACCGAATCGGAGACGATCAACATCCGGGACAACACCACGAAGAACGGCGTTGACTCGAACCTGAGAATGCCGGAAACTGGTTCAGGCGTGAACCAGAAATGCGTCAAGATCAACACGAAGAAGGTGATCGGTAAAATCGGCGTGGTTAATGCCAACAAGGTTGGAACGCAGTTCGGTGTTGCTGTTGTGGTGAACTCAACCCCGACGGGAGGTTTCT
>JAUNRL010000074.1:0-2893 GCA_030535715.1 Bacillota bacterium | reverse complement strand
ATGCCGTATTCCGTGCAGATAAAGGTACCCTCCGCGGCATCATTGACCGGCAGGATTCTTCACATACGAGGATCATCTGGGCAGGTCCCCCTGCCTGCAAGATTACGGATGAGTACGGCAATCTGCTTTACTTCAAGTCCGACGGCACCTATGAAGCCATCTTCGATGTGCTGGACGATGGAAGCACGGCGGGCAGCAGAACCAGCGCCTTCAGCACCCTGCGGAATCCGAATCCGCCGAAGTTGTATGATAAGCCGGCCGAAGAAGGCGAGCCCGGAGAAGAGTATAAGGGCAACGTATTTGCGGTGAAGATGCTGGTCGAGCGGTATGAGTCCACCAATCCGATCACCACATCGAATACCGCCGGGAGAACGATTATCCTGACCACAGCCGGCAGCGATGATGAAGATTATCCCTATGAGGGCGCGGCAGGCGGAACGGCGACAATCGTACGTGCCGGAGAAAACAATACCGGCAGCATGATTGTGGCCAGCGCCAATATGGAAATTGGCAATATCGTTCTCGACGGAGGGGACGTGACTGCGACGGGGAACGGCGGCATCATCCGGACAGCGGGCGACAAAAACATTACCGTAAAGGTTCAGGCCGGCGCCATGCTGCAGAATGCATCCGCCTCCAACGGCGGCGCGGTAGCCGTCGACAACGGCAGTCTGGAAATCAACGGCGGAACCATCCGGTTCTGCCATGCATCGGACACCGGCGGAGCTGTTTATATGAACAGTGCAGGCAAAGTGCTTAAGCTGGCGGGCGGAGTGATCAGTCAGTGCTACAGTGCGAATCAGGGCGGCGGTGTATGTCTGAACAGCGGAACACTCTCCATGTCCGGCGGCCGCATCGAACAGTGCGGTACATCCCCGGAGGGAACCGTCAGCACCCGTGAGGGCGGTGGCGTCTTCGTGGCCAACGGCAGCACGATGAAGACAACGATGAATATGTCCGGCGGCGTGGTCGATGAGAATTTCGCCAGTGACAAGGGCGGCGGAATTGCCTTTGGAGGAGAAAATACACAGATCTTCTTCTGGAACAAACCGACGGTTTTCGCCAACTACCGAACTTATGGAGGGAAGCCGACCCTCTGCAACGTGGAACTTGATGTCGATTCCAACGAAATCATTAACGTCAAGGACGAAGGCAATAAGAAAGGACTCTTTAACGGGGCGAGCATTGGCGTATTTGTACCCGGAGAGGACTTCCCGGATACGCAGTACGATAAGCACGGCAGCTTTGAGAAGCCATTCGGTTCCTTTGCGCCGAATGCGAATACATCCACGTTCGATGGATTCATCAATGATCGCAACCGGCTGAAGGGCGGCGTGCTTCCCCGGTACCCGGGCCGCATCTGCTGGATCAGGATCTTCTCGCTGGAGATCAACAAGAGCGTGTTGACGAGCGATAATGCTCCGGATAACCGGTTTACGGATCCGAGCGTGAACAATGAAGGATTCCATTTCACGGTGACGCTGTGGGATGATAAGAATACGGACATCAAGGTAAAGGATGTGGCGGACGATATCGCCCGGGCGGAAGCCGAGCATGAAGACAGCAAATACGGCAACCTTCCGTTCAGAGTCAGTTCCCAGGGCAATGACAGGATCGTTGCGCAGATTACGCTGAACAAGGATAACAACTGGAATGTGGTGGTTCAGAACCTACCGAAGGGAATGGGATACAGCGTGGAGGAAACGCTGACGACTGCGCAGAAGAAAAAGTACGTGGCGCTGCCTCCGCAGACCGAATCGGCGGAGGCTGTCCGCAGCAGCAGTCTGGCGGCAGGCACGAGCAAAATGTCGGGAGAGATCGGTGAGCATACCGATACAGCGGACACGGCTGTGGATCCCTACACGTCGACGGCGAACTTTACCAATATGCTTCCGGTCTGCAGGATCTGTGATGCCAGTGGCAATATCCTGTACCGCAGCAACCTGGAAAATGATGGTCGGGTAAACAACATTCCGGCAGTGTATACGGAACTGAGCGATGCCGTGGCGGCATTGTCCGGGCCGCTGTTTGTGGGAGAGGCCAACGGCTCCGGAACGTATGCGTCTGAAGACTATCAGATTGAAATGCTGGTCAACGAATACGAACTGACCTATGCGGACACGGCGCAGCTGAAGACCATTGCCATCGGCGGCAACAATAAGGTTACGCTGAAAACAGCCAGCCGGAATGCGTCGATTCTGGGCTACCACGGAACGAACCCGGTGAGCAGAATCTGGAGAACTTATAACGGTCTGTCCATGTTTACCGTGACCAATGGGGCGCAGCTTTTCCTGTTCGACATCAATCTGGACGGGTATAAGGGAAGATATGACGCCTGGTCGGACGGCGGCATCGTCCACGTCAACAATGGCGGAAAGCTGTTCGTCCACAGCGGCACGGTCATGCAGAACTCCAGGGTGGGATACAATAACGGCACGCCCTGCCAGGGCGGAGCAGTGTACGTGGCAGCCGGAGGCGAAGCGACCATGGATGGCGGAACGATCTGGAACAACGAAAGCCGGGGAAACGGCGCCGGAATCTATCTGGCAGAGGGAAGCGCACTGTACCTGTCCGGCAGTCCCACCTTCGGCGGCACGAGCGTGAACAGTAACGTCGGGAATTATAAGATGGGATCTGTTTCCGGCTGGAACGGCGGAGAAACCTATACCAGGGCGCGGCAGGATATCTTCATTGCCGGCTATTCATCCGGCAATGAAGAAGCGGTCAACGCCAACTCTCTTGTCATCACCGGAGACATCAGCGCTCCCGCCGGATCCATCTGGGTATGGGCGGAAAAGTATCCGCATTATGCATCCCTGAGACAGTTTGCGAAGATTCAGAACGGCAAAACCGTCAGTTCGGCAACGCTGAAGGTGTTCCGCAACGCCAGGAT
>JAUNRL010000073.1:5441-5670 GCA_030535715.1 Bacillota bacterium | reverse complement strand
GAAGGATGACGGCGTTTACAATGACAATGGGAAGAAGACACGGAAGATCCATCATTAGTGCTGCGGTTAATCATCAGCCGATCATCAGGAGAAACGGCATGAAACAGGCAAAGGGCCAGAGACAACGGAATAAAATGGCGAAGAAGCTGCGGTCTGAGAAGGGAGCATCCATCACTTTCGGACTGCTGGCCTTTCTGGTTTGCGCGGTGCTGTGTTCCGTCATTCTGGC
>JAUNRL010000073.1:0-5431 GCA_030535715.1 Bacillota bacterium | reverse complement strand
CGACGGCGGCCGGGCGGATGGCGAACATGGCGGAAGCGGATCAGCGCTATTACAGCGTGACCTCGGCCTGCGAGCTGATGAAGGATCTCATCGACGGCAGGACGGTTACCGTGGTGAAGACGGGTGATGACACCTACATCGTTCCGGATATGGCCGGCGGACAGGCGGCGATGAGCATTTCGCCCGCTTATCTGGCGGGAGACCAGTACAGCGCGCCGTCCGTGGTCTGTGATGCGGCTTACCGGTACAGCAAAAGCAAGCCCGCCGCGGGAAGCTTCCTGAACGGAACCTTTGCGGTGGATTCCGCCGGCCTGGGAGAAACGGGCAAGCCCGATCCAGTATCCGCGACGGTCAGCGAGAAGATCAACCGGGACGGGGACATTATTCTGACGGTGTCCCGCGCCGGGGCCGATTCCGGAAACCGGTTTTCCATGCAGATGACTTTCAGCGCGGACATTTCTGATGACAACTATACGAAGGTGACGGACACGGAGATCCCGGAGGACGAAGTCACAGAGAACACGCCCGAGTCGACCACAACGGAGACAGTGCAGACCACGACGATGAAATGGACCCTGTCGGATATGAAAACTGTATCGGCAAGCGGAGCGGGACTGTGAGGATACGCATGAACGGAATGATCGAAAAACTGAAAAAAAGGATCCGCAGCAGAGCAGGGGAGACCATTGCGGAAACTCTGGTGGCGCTGCTCATCGCGGCGCTGGCGCTGACCATGCTTGCCGGTGCGGTTTCCGCGGCGTCCAACATGATCAGGGACAGCCGGACGGCGCTGAACAATTACTACAGCAAGACGGAGAATGTGGCTGCGTTTAATTCCGCCGTGACCCAGTTCCAGGGGATTTCCGTAACCGGGAAAAACGGCAGTACGATGGCCAGGAAGTCGTACGATATCCTGTATGTCAATAATGACGCGTTCGCCGGAACGCCGGTATATGCGTATAAGAAAAAATGATGAGTGCGAGGAAAACCGTGAAAACGATTGGCCGAAAACTGAACAACAAGGGAGCCTTTACCCTGGCGGAGACCCTGGTCGCGGTTCTGATTCTGCTCATGGTATCCTCCATCGTCGCGGCAGGTATTCCGGTGGCGAAGAATGCCTGTGAGAAAGTGGTGCTGACCTCCAACGCGGAATTGCTTTTGTCCACCACGATCTCCACTCTGCGGAATGAACTGGGGACGGCGCAGGGGGTTGTCAGAGTCGATGATACCACTCTGACCTATTTCAATGAGAACATCGGCGCGACGTCAAAGATTACCATCGGACCGTATGAATACGCCGATCTGGGGAAGACCGTCAACACCATCCTGTATCAGCGGTACGCCGCGGTCGGAGGGATGAGCGCGCAAAGCGATGTCGTGCGGCTGATTTCCCGTCAGGCCTCCACCGATGATCTGTATCCGACTTATGATTCAGTAACCTACGAAGACGGAGTGATCACCTTCAGCAATCTTAAGGTGAATCAGCCCGGCAGGCAGGGACTGGCGGGCCGGCCCACGGTATCCATACGCGTGATTGGCTACAGCCGCTGATCATAAGACGGACGAGAACCGGCAGAGAAGAGGTTTATCATGAAAAACGGCAAACCGGAAAGACGGAACAGAATCAGAAACAGGATCGCAGACCGCCGCGGCATGACCATGGCGGAATTGCTGGTGGTGGTAGCCATCATCGGCATCCTCGGCGCGGCAGCCGTGATTTCCGTGTTCGCCTATCAGCGGAACCTGGCTCAGCTTGAGCGGGATAAAATCGCCAGAGAGATCTTTGTTGCCGCCCAGAACCACCTGACCGTGGCCAGGGGGGAGAACTATCAGGGTCGTACGGATTACGGCACGGAAGATACGGTAACGAAGGATAAGGACGGCAAGGACATCAAAGGCGACTACTATTTTGTGGTGAACGGGACGATGGCCAGAGGGTCTGTACTGGATCAGATGCTGCCCTTCGGCTCCATTGATGAAACGGTTCGTCTCGGCGGGAGCTACATCATCCGCTACCAGAAGGATGACGGACTGGTGCTGGATGTATTCTACTGCACGCCTGCGGACACCCGCTTCGGACACACCCTGGCGGCGGGTGATTATGAAACGGTCATGGGCATGCGGGATACGGACTCGGTCAGCAATACGGATGCCCGCAGGGACTGGAGCGGCACGGTGCTCGGCTGGTACGGCGGAGCCGATGCCCTGGGACTGGCGGAGATCACCCTGAACCCGCCCGATATTGAAATGGTCAATGCGGAGAAGCTGTATGTGCGGGTGAAGGACAATAACGCGGGCAAGGGAAAGCTGCGCCTGCTGGTGCAGGGCGAGAAGAGCGGAAAACGGCACTATCTTGACATTGACCTGTTCAATGACGTCAAGGATGATGACGGGTTCTACCGTCTGGTCCTGGACTCCGTGACGACAAAATTCAACGGCAGCTTTAAGGATACCCATATTAACGACCTCTGGTTCGATGATATGACGGGAGCCAAAATCCCTGATGCCAACGGCCTGATTCCCGGAGAGGACATCCGGGTCAAGGCCGTGGCCTACAGCCTGGACGAGCTGTCCAATATCGCCTACAGCGGCATCAGGAGCGCCAACAGTCTCTTTGCCGGCGTTGCTTACGTGGGCGCGGCAAATGGAGATGGCGTGCCAAACACGGCCTACATCGGAAACTTCCGTCATCTGGAGAACCTGGACAAGGCCATATCCGGCCTTGATGCGAACGATGTGGCGAAGACCGGAAAGGTCAACGGCGAAATCAACATCAGTCAGGCGCACCAGATAACCGATCTGGTCTGGACCGGTTCCAATGCGGCGGACAAGGGATTCTGCCAGAGCATTTCCGGCGAGGTGAAGATTTATCAGAAGGGTTCCGATGATGTCGGCACGGATTCCGGCGCCTACTATCCCATCGAACCGGATTATAAGCTGAGTTACAACGGAGACCGTCACCGGATCGTCCGGGTGGTGACGAGCGCCAAGAGCGCGGATGCGGGCCTGTTCGGCAAAACATCCGGTCTTGCCGCGGTGAAGAACCTGCAGCTACTCAACTTCAATATCAACGGCGCTGATTCCGCCGGCGCTCTGGTCGGAGATCTGACGGGTACCGTGGTCACCAATGTGCTCGCCCGGAACACTTCCGATACGGCGGCCGTCAACGTGAGCAGCGCCAACGCCGGCGGTCTGGTCGGCAGGCTCCGCAGCGGGGCGATTCAGTTCAGTGCCGCGGCGCTGACCGTGAAGGGCACCGCCAATGCGGGCGGCCTGGTGGGCAATGCGGAGGGCAGCGGGTCAGAGACATCCGTGGTGACCGTCAGTTACGCCGGCGGCCACACGGCCAGCGGCGGACTCTACGGCAAGTGGGTCAACGGGGACAGCCGCGGCTATGACGTACGCGGCGGTGTGGCCGGCGGGCTGATCGGCGACGCGGGAAATACGCGGATTACCTGCAGCTATTCCACCTGTTCCGTGTCCGGATCGACCAGCGGCGGATTCGTCGGAAAGTCTGATGGGGCGGATATCGAGGGATGCTACTGCACCGGACTTCTGAAGAAACCGGAAAACAGCACGAAGATCCGCCACGCCTTCCTGGGAAGCGGAACGGCGACGCTCAAAGGTAACCATTACTTCATGAACATCAACAAGACGAAGAACGACGATGGTGAGACCGTGTTCATCGATCCCATCCGGGGAGGGGATGATACGGGCAGGAAGGTGAAGCCCCTGGATACCTTCAACAGGACGGATAAGACCTATGATGAGTTTGTCGGCAAAAGGTGGTACCGGGCCCATCCCTACGATTCTGCGTTGAAGACTTACTACAAGGGCAAGTACAATCTGCGTACCGTCAGACAGCTGTGCCCGCCGGAGACGACCTTCCCCAACGGATACACCGCATGGACCGATTTCTTCGTCAATGCTCACTATGGCGACTGGCCGGTTCCGGAGATCTTCCTGATCAACCGGTAGAGGAGCAGAAGCAGCACAGACTGCAGTGATTTCCGGAGCATGAAGCCTCAGGGGTTGCCTTTGCCCAGCGAAAACGAGGTGAAACATGAATGCCATCCGACCATTAAAGAGATAAAGAAACATAGATTACAGGGATATTGCCAACTTATACTCGACACATACAGGCAACTCTGATGCGCAAGAGGTCATTGACAGACAATTCGAAGGATTATATCATATTATCAGAATAATTGGATACCAAAAAAGTCAACAAATAAAACGGAAACCAGAAAGAAGGGAACGATCATGAAGGTTTCAACCAGGGGTCGGTATGCTTTGCGCGTGATGGTTGATCTGGCGGAGCATTGGGAGGGGAAACTGATCCCCATGAAGGATATTGCAGAACGGCAGCATATTTCGCTGAAGTATATTGAGCGGATTCTGCCCCCGCTGACGAAGGCGGGACTGATCAGGGGTGTTCACGGCAAAGGCGGTGGCTACCAGCTGACCCGGGAGCCGGAGGAGTACACCGCGCTGGAAATTCTGGAACTGACGGAGGGCGACATCGCGCCGGTCGCGTGCCTGAAGAAGGGCGCGCCGCCCTGTGACCGGGAAGATGTCTGCCGGACGAAAGAATTCTGGACGGGCATGCACAATGCGCTGCTGGAGTACTTCGGAAGTGTCACGCTGCGAGACATGATGAAGGATCCGGAACACATCGACAACCTGACCGGCAGGAAGCCCCTTGGCTGACCGGGCGAAAAAACCGGCGAGACCGGTTAACAGAAATGCGAACCTGTGATATAATATGCTGTCGTGCGCGATGCACGGCGGCGTTTATTTGATAAAGGAGACAGGCAACCATGACGGAAGCGACGATCAGACAGTTGTTCAGAGAGAGCGCGGACTATGCCGGCGGAGAGATCACCGTGCGGGGATGGGTCAGAACCAACCGGGGATCCAATAAGTTCGGATTCATCGAACTCAACGACGGATCCTTCTTCAGATCCCTGCAGGTGGTCTATGAAGCGGAGTTCCTCGACAATTTCGCGGAAATTTCCAAAGCGCCCATCGCGGCGGCGCTGGAAGTAACGGGCGCCTTCGTGCTCACCCCGGAGGCAAAACAGCCCTTCGAGCTCAAGGCAGAGAGCATCCGGATCGAGGCGGATTCCGCGGCGGACTATCCGCTGCAGAAAAAGCGTCACTCCATGGAGTTCCTGCGGGAGATCGCCCATCTGCGTCCCCGGAGCAACACCTTCTCTGCTGTGTTTCGGGTAAGGTCACTGGTTGCCTTTGCCCTTCATAAGTTCTACAAGGAGAACCACATAGTTAACGTCCACACGCCGCTGATCACCGGCAGCGATGCCGAGGGCGCGGGGGAGATGTTCCAGGTAACCACACTGGATCTCAACGATATTCCCAGAAACGGGGACGGCAAGGTGGACTTCAGCCAGGACTTCTTCGGGAAGCAGAC
>JAUNRL010000072.1 GCA_030535715.1 Bacillota bacterium | reverse complement strand
AATTTGATAACTGAATAAAGGAGGAACGGTATGACAATTGTATTGCCGATTATCGTCGGCTTGGCTGCCTTAGGCATAGGCATCCTGGTTGGCTATATTCTGCGTAAGTCCATTGGAGAAAAGACCATCGGAAACGTGGAGACAAAGGCAAAAAATCTGATACTCGACGCGGAAAACCGCGCGGAGACCATCAAAAAGGAACTGGTGCTGGAAGCGAAGGAGGAAGCGCACCGGCAGAGAAACGAAGCGGAGAGGGAGATCCGCGAACGGAGAAACGAAATTCAGAAATCTGAACGCAGACTGGTCCAGAAGGAAGAGTCCATCGACAGAAAACTTGAAAATATTGAGAAAAAAGAAGAAAACATCACAAACAAAGAAAAGAACATATCCCGTAAACAGCAGGAAATGGATCGTGTGCTGAAGCGTCAGCTGGAGGAACTGGAGAAGATCTCCGGATACACCATTGACGAGGCGAGAGAGATCATTCTGGAGAAGGTGGAGCACGAGGCCCGGAGTGAAGCGGCCGTGCTTTACAAGGATATTGAAAACAAGGCAAAAGAAGACGCGGACAAAAAGGCCAGGGAAATCATCGCCGGCGCGATTCAGCGCTGTGCGGCGGATCATGTGGCCGAGTCCACGGTTTCCGTTGTACCTCTGCCCAGCGATGAGATGAAGGGCCGGATCATCGGGCGCGAGGGCCGGAATATCCGTGCCATCGAGAGCGCCACCGGCATCGACTTGATCATCGATGACACGCCGGAAGCGGTCATCCTGTCCGGATTCGATCCCGTCAGACGGGAGATCGCCCGCATCGCGCTGGAAAAGCTGATCGTCGACGGACGGATTCACCCGGCCCGAATCGAGGAAATGGTTCACAAGGCGGAACGGGAAGTGAATGCGATCATCAAGGAGGAGGGTGAGCAGGCCACCTTCGAGGTGGGCATTCACAACCTCCATCCGGAGCTGGTCAAGCTTCTGGGACGGCTGAGATACCGGACATCTTACGGACAGAACGTGTTGAAGCACTCCATCGAGGTTGCGCATCTGTCCGGACTGATGGCCGGAGAACTGGGTCTGGACGTGACACTGGCCAAGCGGGCCGGACTGCTGCATGACATCGGCAAGGCCCTTGACCACGAGCAGGAGGGCACCCATGTGGACATTGGCATCGAGGTGCTGAAGAAATACAAGGAATCCGATGCAGTGATCAACGGCATGGCGGCCCACCACGGCGATTACGAGCCCAAGTCCACGGAAGCGGTACTGATTGCGGCGGCGGATGCCCTGTCGGCAGCCAGACCGGGAGCCAGAAGGGAAACTCTGGAGTCCTACATCAAGCGGCTGCAGAAGCTGGAGGAAATCGCTAATACCACGGAGGGTGTGGAAACCTCTTATGCCATCCAGGCGGGCCGGGAAATCCGGATCATCGCCAAGCCGGATGAGGTGGGTGATGACGCCATCGCGCTGCTGGCCAGGGACATTTCCAGGAAGATCGAATCGGAACTGGAGTACCCGGGGCAGATCAAGGTCAACGTCGTCCGGGAGACCCGCGCCATTGACTATGCAAAATAGAGCAGGCAGTGATTCGACCACAGCAGACAGAGATTACAGCTGCTGCAGCTTAACCATCATACAAAAACCGCTACGCGGCGCGCAGCGGTTTTGTGTTCAGTAAGACGATGATATATCTGGATAACAGCGCAACGACAAAACAGCATCCCGAGGTGACGAAGAAGATGCTGGAATACATGGAGACAGCCTGGGGCAACCCCTCCTCGCTGCACCGTGCGGGACTGGAGGCCGAGAAGGGAGTCAAGGAAGCCCGCCGCCGGCTGGAACGGCTTATGCCGGCTGCCGGGGGCAGGATTGCCTTTACTTCAGGCGGAACCGAGGCGGACAATCTGGCCATCTTCGGCGCGGCGGCTGCCCGCAGGAGACAGGGGAACCGGATCGTCACGACGGCGGTGGAGCATCCCGCGGTGCTGGAGTGCTGTGCGAGGCTGGAGAGGGAAGGCTTCGAAGTGATCCGCGTCGGCATGGACGGACAGGGCCGGCTGGATCTGCGCGCCATGGAGGCGGCTATCGATGAGAAGACGATCCTGGTGAGTATCATGCAGGTCAACAACGAGGTCGGCACCATCATGCCGGTGGACGAAACCGGCCGGATCATCGGGGAAAAGCAATCCCCGGCGTTGCTGCACTGCGATGCGATACAGAGCTTCGGGAAGATTCCGCTGCCAAAGACAGCGGACATGATTTCCGTAAGCGGGCACAAGATTCACGGACCGAAGGGTTCGGGTGCGCTGTGGATGCGCAGGGGTCTGCAACTGCCGCCGCTGATCTGCGGCGGGGGACAGGAGGGCGGCCTGCGTTCGGGCACGGAAAACGTACCGGCTGTTGCCGGCTTTGGCCTGGCAGCGCAGCTGGCAGATGAAAATTGGCGGGAAAAGATGGACAGGATCTGCGCCATGCGCACGCGCCTGATAGAAGGCTTCGAAGAGCGGATTGATGATCTGGTCATCAACAGCCCGCGGAGGGCGGGGGAAGAGCCGGATGAATGCTGCGGAGCGATCCTGAACGTCAGCTTCCTGCATACTCGGGGCGAGGTAATTCTGCACACCCTGGAGCAGGGCGGGATCTGCGTATCGACGGGGTCGGCCTGTTCATCGAACCAAAAGGGACAGAGCCATGTGCTGCAGGCCGTGGGCTGCGATCCGAAGCGGACTGAGGGTGCCATCCGGTTCAGCCTTTGCGCGGACAACACCATGGAGGAAATCGAGGAGACGATCCGGGCGACGGAAGAAGCGGTGAAACGCTTCCGCCGGCTGGGAAGCTTTCGGTAAGCGGTTTGTCCGCCCGGACAGACCGGTGCGCCGGCAGTGCGCCGACGGCGCGGGAATGCGTCGGCGGGACTGACGGAGGAAAAGAATATGAACGAGGAACACATCTTTATTGTACGCTGCGGCGAGGTGGCACTGAAAGGGATGAACAAACCCTATTTCGAGCGGATGCTGGCGGAACGGATCCGCAAGCTGCTGAAGCGCTTTGACGGGATCGGCGTCTACCGGCATGAAGGGCTGATCTTCGTACGCGCGGACAAGTCGCTGAATAAACAGGATATCATCCGGCAGATCGGCAAGGCCTTCGGCGTGGCGTCCATCAGTCCGGCGGTGGAGTGCGAGAGCAATATGGATGCCATCGGACGGGCGGCGGTGAAGTATATGCTGGAAGCGCTCGATGAGCGGGGGGTCAGAACCTTCAAGGTGGAAGCCAAGCGGGCGGACAAGAATTTCCCGGTCAGGTCGCCGGAGATCGCCAGGAAGATCGGCGCGGCGGTGCTGAAGGGCTGCCGGGTGCTGAAGGTGGATGTCCATCACCCGGACTGCCGGCTCTTCGTGGATGTGCGCCACGATAAAACCTACATTTACCAGGACAAGATCCCCGGGTTCGGAGGTCTGCCCCTGGGAACCAACGGCAAAGGAATGAGCCTGTTGTCCGGCGGCATCGATTCACCGGTGGCTACCTGGATGATGGCCAAGCGGGGCATGCTCATTGAGGCGGTGCACTTTCATTCCTATCCCTACACCAGTGAACGGGCGAGGGGAAAGGTGGAGGAACTGGCCTCCCTGGTGGCCGTCTACTGCGGCCGCTTCCAGATGCATGTGATCAATCTGCTGCCCATCCAGGAACAGATTGTGCGCAGTTGCCCGGAGGATGAGACGACGATTCTGGTCCGCCGGTTCATGATGCGGATCGCCCAGAAACTGGCAGAACGCACGGGCTGCGGCATGCTGATCACCGGGGAAAACCTGGGACAGGTGGCCAGCCAGACAGCGGAGGCCCTGGTGGTGACCGACGCGTCCGTGACCATGCCCGTCATGCGGCCCCTCATCGGCATGGACAAGGTGGATATCATGGATCTGGCAAAGGAGATCGGCACCTATGAGAAATCCATTGAGCCCTATGAGGACTGCTGCACGGTCTTTTTGCCGAAGCATCCGGTGACCAAACCGAAGCTGGAACGCATTCTGGCTTCGGAGGCGAAGCTGGACAGCGAAGCCCTGATTCAGGCGGCGCTGGACAGCGGGGAAATGGTGACGATCTACCCGGCGTAGCCATGTTGATCAAACACAAAGATTTTCGATAATACTTGTTGACTTTGCACAAACAATATATTGACAGGCAGACCTGCCGTAAGGTACTCTATACAGGTAGTCTGTTGTCTTTGCGCAGCGAAAAAAACAGGAGCGAACATGACGGAAAAAAGCAGCAAAACCATGGAGATCCGCTGGCATGGCCGGGGCGGTCAGGGGGCGAAAACCGCCTGCCTCCTGCTGGCTGAAGCGGCGTTCTTCTCCGGCAAATACGTGCAGGGATTTCCGGAGTACGGACCGGAGCGCATGGGCGCGCCCATCACGGCCTACAATCGGATTTCCGATGAACCCTTCAGCGTGCATTCCAATATCTATGACCCGGATCACGTGGTGGTGGTGGATGAGACCCTGCTGCAGACGGTTGACGTGCTGATGGGGCTGAAGGAAGGCGGGATTCTGATCATCAACAGCAGGAAGACAGCGGAGGAGATCCGCGGTCTGCTTCCCGGCTTTGACGGGCCCGTGTGCGTGGTCGACGCGGAGCGGATATCCACCGAAACGCTGGGGAAAAACTTCCCCAACACCCCCATGCTGGCGGCGGTGGTCAAGGCCAGCGGCGTGCTGGATATCGATCGGTTTGTCAGCGATATGTGCCGGTCTTTCGAACACAAATTCCACGACAGGCCTGAGGTCATCGAGGGCAACATGAAGGCGCTGCAGAAGACGCTGGATGAGGTGACGGTAGAATGAACAGAATCAGAACGGAACAGATCGATGAGAAGATCACCTGGCAGGACATCACCATGGGAGCGGAGATTGATGAACCGGCTACGTCTCTTCTGATTAATACCGGGGAATGGCGGGTCATGCGGCCGGTGTTCCTCGAGGATAAATGCAAGCAGTGCCTGCTCTGCGTGCCCTTCTGTCCGGACAGTTCCATTCCGGTGAAGGAGGGCAGACGCGGTGATTTTGACTTCGATCACTGCAAGGGCTGTGGGATCTGCGCGAAGGTGTGCCCCTTCGATGCGATTGATTTCGTAAAGGAGGAAAAATAAGTGGCGATCAGAGAACGGATGTCGGGGAATGAGGCCATCGCTGAAGCGATGCGTCAGGTCGATCCGGACGTGATGGGTGCATTCCCCATTACGCCCTCGACGGAAATCCCGGAATACTTTTCCCGGTTTATGGCCGACGGCAGGGTGAACACCCGGTTCGTGCCCGTGGAATCGGAGCACAGCGCCATGTCGGTGTGCATCGGCGCATCGGCGGCCGGCGCCCGCGCGGTGACGGCGACCTCCTCCTGCGGACTGGCTCTCATGTGGGAACTGCTTTATGTGGCCGCTTCTTCGCGGCTGCCCATCACCATGGTGGTGTCCAACCGCGCCCTGTCCGGCCCCATCAGCATCGGTAATGACCATTCTGATTCCATGGGCGCTCGGGACTCCGGCTGGATGCAGATCTACGCGGAGGATAATCAGGAGGTTTACGACAACTTCCTGCAGGCGATCCTGATCACGGAGGCCACGCGGCTGCCGATCATGGTCTGCCAGGACGGTTTCATCACCAGCCACGGCGTGTCCAATATCGAGCTT
>JAUNRL010000071.1 GCA_030535715.1 Bacillota bacterium | reverse complement strand
CGATGAACACTTCGAGGAAGTAGGCCGCGATGGCAATCACCGCGCCGAGCACAACACCCGGAACCGACCCGTTGCAGAAGAACAGGAAGATGAAGCCCAGGAGGAAGACGTTTTCATACCAGTGAGATACTTCGATCCAGCCCATCGTCCGCCCCACGAACTCCGTGGTGATACCTCTGACCAGTTCCTGGTGCGCATGGTGCGACATGGACAGATCAAAGGGCGACTTCCGGAATTTGATGGTCAGGATGTAGATGAACCCGATGAACAGTCCGATCATGGGCAGAAACGCCATGGTGTCCGGCTTGACCAGATCGTCAACGGTGAAGCTTCCGTGGAACATATAGAAGCCGATGGCCGTCAGCAGCAGCATGGGTTCATAGGCCATCATCTGCAGCAGCTCACGCTCCGCACCGACTTCCGCGTAGGGAGAGTTGGAGGAGTACGCCGCGATGACCAGGAAGGCCGAGCCGATGGTTTCCGTAAAGATGACCAGCAGCAGGTCGCCGCCGGCGAAGAAGATCGCTCCTGCGCCGATCAGGAAGACCAGGTACGCAATCATGTAGAAGTCCTGAAATCTGGTCGGAGCCATCTTTTCCTTTTCAAATAACTTGCGGACATCGTAATACGGCTGCCGTACCGGGGGGCCGACCCTCCGCTGCATCTTTGCCGACAGTTTTCTGTCCAGTCCTGCCAGAAGACATCCGAGAACCGGGGCGAGAACAAGGTATGCGATGACAGATATCCCTTTGACTACCATTATGCAACACCTCCTAACAGACTGATCAGCGTAGCGACAACAGCACCGATTCCGATCACCAGACAGGCTGCGGTCAGGATGTCGCCGATCACGTTCATGCGATGCTCACCGAAGATGCTTTCCATATGCCAGTTGCGCAGGGAAAACTGCACTTCCTTCTGCATGGAGCCGTAGTAGGACCGGTTGTCTCCGGTGTTGGCGCCGGCCAGATAGATCGGCACCTGTTCCTTCCTGGACCTGCCGAAGAACATAGCGGCCAGAAGAACCAGAACCGCCAGCATGATGACCATGATGATCATGTTGCTGGAGGACAGCAGTCCGGTGGCGATTCCGCCGAATACGCCTTCCAGATACGGAACCAGTCCGTACATGGAGATGAGCGGGAAGATGAGACAGACGACGACCGTCAGGATGGTCAGCGTCATATGAACGAAGGTTTCGCTCCTGTGCACGCTCTGTTCGACGTTCTGCTCATTGGCCACAACCGCGGAAAGCTTACCCATCCATTTAAGCCAGTAGAAGGCGGTTACCGCGCTGCCGAAGCAGATGATGCCAACCAGAACGAAGTTTCCGGAATCGACGAAGGATGTCATCGTCGCCCACTTGGAAATCAGCATGCCGAAGGGCGCCAGAAACATACCCGCGATACCGATGATCATGAACATGGCCACTTTCGGCATTCTGACGAACAGTCCGTCCATGTCTTCGATCATCCGGCTTCCGATGTGATGTTCCGCCGTACCTACGCAGAGGAACAGCAGAGACTTGGTGATCGCGTGGAAGATGATCAGCATGATGCCGGCCCATACCGCCTCGGACGTTCCGACGCCGCCGCAGGCGACAATCAGACCCAGGTTGGCAATGGTCGAGTAAGCCAGCACCCGTTTGGCGTTGTTCTGTGAAATCGCCGCGCAGGAGGCGAAGAGGAAGGTGATTCCTCCGACCATCATGACCATCAGTCCGGCGAAATTGGAGATGCCGAGCACCGGAGCCAGTTTGATGATCATGAACACACCGGCCTTGACCATGGTGGACGAATGGAGTAGCGCCGACGTCGGTGTCGGAGCGACCATCGCGCCAAGCAGCCAGCTGTTGAACGGCATCTGCGCCGCTTTGGTGATTCCCGCAAAGGCGAAGAAAGCTGCCGGGATCGCCACCAGATCTCCGTAGATGGAACCATAGACGAGCATGGTGTTCAGTTCAATGGTGCCGAAGATCGTTCCGAGGATGATGATGCCGACGACGAAGCCCAGTCCGCCGAGCAGGTTCATGATCAGCGCGCGGAAGCTGTTGTTGATCGCTTCCCCGGTTCTGGTGTATCCGATGAGCCAGAAGGATGACAGACTGGTAATCTCCCAGAAGAAGTACATCCAGATCATGTTGTTGGATGTGACCAGACCAACCATCGCCCCCAGGAACAGGAACATCACGAAGAAGAACCAGGGTCTTCTGTCTTTCTCTCCCGCATGGTGATGCTGGAAGTCTTTCATGTAGCCCAGTGCGTAAACGCAGATCAGGCTGCCGATGATGCCGATGATCAGGATCATGATAACCGAGAGACGGTCAATGTACATATTATACTGTACCTCGATCTCATGACCGTGAGACATCTCGAACCAGACCATAAGCGGGGTCTGGACGAGAGCCAGCAGCGAAGCCAGGTACTTCCTGTGTTTGATACCCATGTAGATGATATAGACCGCGAGACCAATCTCGATGGCCATCATCAGGTATCCAACGACCTCTCCGTGGACGGGGAAAAATTTCCCCGGAGAGTTGAAGTACTGAATAGCGCAGACGATCGACCCCGCGGCGATTATCGCCGTGGCCGCATAGACGATCCTGTCTCTCGCTTTATCGCTTCCTGCCGCCAGAAGAACAAAGGCAATTATCATCGGGAAAATAATCAGGAATGTAATTGTGCCCATTTAATCCTCCTAATAATAAAGCTTTACTCAAAAAATACCGTTACACATTATTATAATCGTATTCCGCGGAAATAATCAAGTCCGAAACAAAATACATACGAAATCCCCGCCCCGAATGGCAAATCAATCCGCAGGAAAGTCTGCTGTCCGCCCCGCGCCGCGGCCCGCCCTCCGTCCGACGCGGGAATCGGGAGGAGAACAAAGGCAACGCCGGCGCAGAATATCCGGAACGCAAAAGACCGCTGTCCGGCGGTTTTCTCCGCCCGGCAGCAGCCTTCTGTATTTCATCCACCGGGGTTGACTCTATTTGTCCGTTGCCTTCGCACCGGCTGTCTCGATACCCTCGTCTACAATCATTTCCTCCAGTTCTTTGTTGTGTCTGGCGGAGATGGCCTCGCAGCTCTTCCTGAAGGCTGCTCTGCACGCTTCAGTCGAAGGTTCAACCTTCCTGGAAAGCAGGTAGACGACGATGCAGGCGATGGCGCAGACGATGGTCATGACCCATAGCACGATGGTGATCACGCCGACGATGACGTCCACGCTGACCGCTTCCAGAATGCCATCGAAGTACTCGCCGGACTCCCAGGCGTCCTCGGTGCCCCAGCCCTCGTACCAGGGCTCGAAGAACAGCGCAGCGATGTTCATGATCGTGACGATCAGCAGCAGGAAGGAAATCCTGCGGGTATCGCCCACGGCCAGTCCCGTTCTCGGATTTTTCACAAAGGCTTCCGGATCCTTTCTGGAGAGCCCGCCGTACATCCGCCGCCAGATCAGATACAGAACCGGGCCGGACAGGATGCCGATCATGCCGCCGGCATAGTAGTCGGAACCATTGACGAAGAAGGCAAAGATCGCAACGCAGATGGGCACGATGCAGATCACCTTCAGGAAGCCGTTGCCTCCCGGAATCCGGAAGATGTATTCCTCCTCGGGGATCCGGTGACGCAGAATCATGGCCGAGAGGTAGACCATCACATAGGAAGCCAGCAGCAGAGCCACATCCAGAACGATGATGAAGCCGAAGGGGAACATGCAGAAGATCAGGTTGAAGATGCCCACGGACAGAACCGCCACATAGGGCACGCCGAACTTCCCGTCCACCTTGACCATGACCGGCGGAGTCAGGTAATCATCCGCCAGAAGAATCCTCTGGACCCCGACGCGATGTATGTATTGTAGATGGAACACTGGGCCAGGATCGCCACGATGACGAAGATGATGCCCCAGATCGGCCCCCAGAAATGGGAGACCACATCGGCATAGCCGACGGTCCCGGGCTCCGTACCCCAGTTGTCCCACTGGCCCAGGGATCCCAGACCCGCTGTGGTGGGCAGGATGTAGACCGCCATGATCAGCGGGATAGTCACCAGCGTTCCCCTGGGAATGACCTGCGGGTTGGAGACCTCGCCGGCGATGGTGGACATGGATTCGTATCCGGAGTACATCCACATACCGATGGAGATGCCGCCCGCGATGTAGAAGAACCAGTCGGAAATGCCTTCTGCCGGTTCCGGCGTGATCTGGAACGCCGGAACCGCATCGCCGCCCCAGTTCAGGAATCCGCAAAGGGCAACGATGCCAAAGGCAACCATGACCAGAATGGACAGCACGGTGCTGACCCAGCCGACGTCCCTGACACCCCGGATGTTGATGATGGTAAAGATGGCGATCATGCAGAACTTCAGCGCAAACTCGCCGGCGATGCCCATATCCCAGACGGTAGCTGCATAGCCGCCGGCCAGAATGACATAGGAAGTGTTATCAATGTAGATGGAGATGGTTCTCCACCAGCCTGCCTGGAATCCCCAGAACTCGCCCAGGGCCTCCTGCACCCATTTGTAGTAGCCGCCCTCCTGCGGCCGAACCGAACCCAGCTCGGACGCAACCAGTCCGAAGGGCAGACCCCATACAAACGGAAGTACGCACAGCATGATGAGGGTAAGACCCGGACCGCACTCCGGGATCATTTCCTCGATACCATAGCATCCGGCCGCGACCAGACAAAAGATCATGAATACAACGGTGGCGACACTGATCTCATGCTTTTTCAAGCCGTGATCACCGGTCTGGGCCACCGCGTTCTGTGCCTGACTCATAATATTCCTCCTTCCAGCAAAAAAAGAACAACGGTAGTGCCGTTAATAATGACTACTAAATTAATCGTTATTAACAATTCAATTATAGCACTTCACACGGTTCTTTCAAGGAATATTTCTGACGATTCTGACGACCGGATACGCCATTCACATCAGTTGTTGATCCACCAGCTCCGTTTCTCTTCCGTCTGGTACGCGCGGGGCGCCCGGACGACTCCCCTACAGCTCCCGGCGGCCCTCTATGGCCTTGAGCAGTGTCACCTCGTCGGCGTATTCCAGATCGCCGCCCACCGGTACGCCATGAGCGATCCGGGTCACCCGGATTCCGCTGGGCCGGATGAGCCGGGCGATGTACATGGCCGTTGCCTCTCCCTCGATGGTCGGATTGGTAGCCAGAATCAGTTCCTGCACCCGCTCATCCTGCAGCCGCGTAATCAGACTCTTCAGGTTGATGTCCTCCGGGCCGATTCCGTCCATGGGCGAAATGGCGCCGTGCAACACATGGTACAGACCCCGGTACTCCCGGATCCTTTCCATGGCCACCACGTCTCTGGCGTTCTCCACCACACAGATGACCGACTGGTCCCGGCTCCCGTCGGCGCAGATGCCGCAGGGATCCTCCTCCGTCAGATTCCCGCAGACGGAACAGTACCGCATGGCTGTCTTCGCCTCGCGGATAGCATCCGCCAGCGCGAAGGCTTCCTTATCCTCCATCGAAAGAATATGAAAAGCCAGCCGCTGGGCCGTCTTCCCTCCGATGCCCGGCAGCCGGTTCATTTCATTGATCAGTCTGTTCAGCGGCTTCGCGTAATCGTTCATGTCTACAGCCCCGGGATCCCCAGTCCGGCGGTGAACTTGCCCATCTCCGCCTGGGAGATTTCCTCCATCTGTCTGAGCGCCTCGTTGGTCGCCGTCAGGATCAGATCC
>JAUNRL010000003.1:10241-22852 GCA_030535715.1 Bacillota bacterium | reverse complement strand
CGTCAGAGCGACCTCCCCGGTGGAGATATCGCCGTAAGATAGTCCGATTCCCTGTGCGTTCAGATGAACGGAAGCGATATAGTTATTCTCGTTTTCCTTCAGCATGGTGCCCGCAAGCAGCGTGCCGGGCGTCACGATCTGGATAACCTCACGCTTCACCAGGCCCCTGGCCTGTGCCGGATCCTCCGTCTGCTCGCAGATCGCCACCCGGTACCCCTTTTCGATCAGGCGCGCAATATAAGTGTCCGCGGAATGGAAAGGGACTCCGCACATGGGAGCCCTTTCTTCCAAACCGCAGTTTTTGCCTGTCAATGTCAGTTCCAGTTCCCGAGACACCAGTTTCGCGTCCTCGAAGAACATCTCATAAAAATCGCCAAGACGGAAAAACAGGATCTCATCAGGATGCTGTTCCTTGATGTCAAGATACTGCCGCATCATGGGCGAAAGCTTTGATGCCATTTGCACTCCCTATCTGTTTTTGTATGCCTCGATACCCAGACGAATCAGCTCGGCGCCTCTGCGCATGGATTCCTGATTCAGAACATAGGCAATCCGCATCTCGTTCTTTCCCAGGCCCGGGGTGGCATAGAAGCCGGCCGCCGGAGCGAACATGACCGTTTCGCCCTTATCGTCGAATTCCTTCAGCAGGAACATCAGGAAGTCTTCCGCATCCTCGACCGGAAGCTTGCAGGTCAGATAGAACGCGCCGCCGGGCTTCTGGCAGATCACGCCGGGGATCTGAATCAGTTCCTCATATGCAGCGTTTCTGCGCCCCTCGTATTCCGCCTTCGCTTCCTGATAATACGCCTTGTCCAGCCGGTACAGAGCGGCAGCGCCGACCTGCTCCAGCGTCGGGCAGCACAGTCTCCCCTGAGCCAGCTTCAGTATGCCGCTCATCAGTTCCCTGTTTTTGCTCATGACGCAGCCGACGCGGGCACCGCAGGCGGAGAACCGCTTGGAAACGGAGTCGACGATGACGACGCGGTCCGCAATATCCTCCAGCATGCCGAAGGAAGTAACGTCTCTGCCGTCATAAGCGAACTCACGGTATACTTCATCGGAAATAATCCACAGATCATGTTCTCTGGCGATCTCACCGATCAGCTTCATCTCATCCAGGGTCAGTACCCGTCCCGTCGGGTTGCCCGGGCTGATGCAGCAGATGGCCTTTGTCTTCGGAGTGATGGCCCTTTCAATCATCTCCCGGTTCGCCCAGGCGTAGCCGTCTTCCGCTCTGGTGGTGATGGGTACCAGCGTACCGTTGACCTGATTGCAGAAAGTGTTGTAGTTGGTGTAGAAGGGCTCGGCGATGACCGCTTCCTCTCCCGGATTCAGCAGGGCGGTGAAGATCATGGTCAGCGCTTCGGATCCGCCGTTGGTGATCAGAATATCCTCGCGGGCAAATTCCATGTTGTACTGCTTATTATAATCAATGATGGCATCTACCAGATCGGTGACTCCGCCGGATTCCGCGTAGGCGATAACCTTCTTGTCAAAGCCGCGAATTGCGTCCATAAAACACTCCGGGGTCTCCACATCAGGCTGTCCGATGTTTAGACGATACACCTTCTTGCCTTCGGCCTCTGCCTCAAAGGCATAGGTGTTGAACCGCCGGATGGGCGAAAATTGCATTGCTGCCACTCTCTTGGATACATCCATTTTAGCTTTCCTCCTCAATCAATCGTTCATGTCAGATCACGGTGGGACGCTTCGACCACACGGTCAACTTCCCCGTCACTGATTCCATTATCGCACAGTTTCTTCTTCATGAAAAGGAGATATTCGATATTTCCTTTGGTTCCCCGGACCGGTGAAAAATCGACCCCGGCCGAGTAAAGACCGCATTCCTGTCCATAGCCGATGACCTTCCGGATCACCTGCCGGTGAACCTCCGGATTCCGGACGATTCCCTTCTTTCCCACCTGCTCCCTTCCCGCCTCAAACTGGGGCTTGACCAGGCAGACCAACTGTCCCTCCTGCCCCAGCAGCCGGGCGGCAACCGGCAGAACCAGACGCAGCGAGATAAAGGAAACATCAATGGAAATGAAGTCAATGTCCCGTCCGATCCGATCCACATCCAGATAACGGACGTTGGTCTTCTCCAGATTGGTAACCCTCGGATCGTTGCGCAGTTTCCAGTCCAGCTGACCGTATCCCACATCGATGCACCAGACATGCCCCGCCCCGTGCTGCAGCATGCAGTCGGTGAAGCCGCCGGTGGACGCGCCGATATCCACAGCCTTCGCGCCGGCAAGTTCCAGATGAAACCCGTCGATGGCTTTGGCCAGCTTCAGACCTCCCCGGCTGACGTAGGGACAGGCATCCTCTCTGACCGTGATTTTCGCGTCCCGGTTCACCTGAGTACCCGCCTTGTCGGTCAGCCGGCCGTCCACCGTAATCAGGCCGGCCATAATGGCTGCTTTTGCCTTTTCCCGGGAAAGAAACCGTCCCCGTTCCACCAGAAGCACATCCAGTCTATCTTTCAAGTTTCTTCGCTATCCTTTCCGCGATGGACGCTCCGTCCATGCCGTACCGACGATACAGCTGCTCTGTCCTGCCGTGTTCGATGAACGTGTCCGGCCAGCCGAAGGCCAGATGTTTTGTCTGCCGGCCCGTCAGATGATTCCCGATGGCCTCGCCGACACCGCCGGAGAGCACATTGTCCTCGATGGTGGCGATCAGCTTGTGAGCATCGGCGTCGTTTTCCAGAAGTTCCTGATCCAGCGGAGATACGCTGGCGAGGTTGACCACAGAGGCGCTGATTCCCTTCTCCGCCAGACGGTCTGCCGCCTCCAGGGCGTGGGCCGTCATGGAACCGAGCGCCCACAGGGAAACATCGGATCCTTCCCGGATTTTCTGCGCCTTCCCCCGGACGAATTCCGGAAGGCCCGGGATTGCCTTTGCCTCACTGCGGGGATAGCGGATGGCGCAGGGGCCGTCCCACTGTGCGGCGAAGACCAGCATCTCCTTCAGCTGCCCTCCGTCGGCCGGCGCCAGCAGGGTCAGGCCCGGCATGGAACGCAGATAGGATACGTCGAAAATGCCGTGATGAGTCTCCCCGTCCGCGCCCACCACGCCGGCACGATCCAGGCAGAAGGTCACCGGCAGGTTCTGAAGGCAGACATCCTCCAAAATCTGATCAAAGGCGCGCTGCAGGAAAGTGGAATAGACGACCACGAATGGCTTGTCCCCCGCCGCCGCCAGGCCGGCGGCGAAAGTGACCGCGTGGCCTTCCGCGATGCCCGTATCAAAGATTCGGTCCGGGAAGCGGTTCCGGAAAACGTCCATTCCCGTTCCGTCGATCATAGCCGCGCTCACCGCGACAATACGGGGATTCTTCTCCGCCAGTTCCGTGAGGGTCTGGCCGGCGATGCCGGACCAGGACGGACTCTTGCGGCCGCCGGAGGGCCTGCCCGACTCTGCATCGAAAGGGCCGATGCCGTGGAAGATGTCCGGCTGTTCCTCCGCATGGGAATAGCCCTTTCCCTTGGTGGTCAGGGTGTGAATCAGAACCGGACCGTCGATGGATCTGGCCATCTCCAGCACCTGACACAGTTCCTTGATGTCATGGCCGTCCACGGGGCCGATGTACTTGAAGCCCAATTCCTCGAAGACAATGCCCTCAATCATGGCGTACTTGATCCGATCCTTGGCCGAATGCAGTCCGGAAATCAGATCGTCACCGATAACCGGGACTTTGGAC
The DNA here is from genome assembly GCA_030535715.1 of Bacillota bacterium. GTDB lineage: Bacteria > Bacillota > Clostridia > Peptostreptococcales > Anaerovoracaceae > Lentihominibacter. The sequence goes on along the minus strand of JAUNRL010000003.1, from coordinate 19,149 downwards.
ATTCCTTTTTTCAGTGAACTTTTGAGGGCGCTGTACTTTTCGGTGCTGCTCAGCTTCACCAGATGGCGGGAAAGTCCGCCCGTATTCGGGGAAATGGACATGCCGTTGTCGTTGAGGACCACGATCAGATCGCTGTTCTGCTGACCGGCGTTGTTCAGCGCCTCGAAGGCCGCTCCGCCGGTCATGGCGCCGTCACCGATGATGGAGACCACATGGTAGTCCTCTCCTGCGCGATCCCGGGCGACCGACATCCCCAGACCCAAGCCGATGGATGTGCTGCTGTGCCCCGTATCGAACACGTCGTATTCGCTTTCGCCGCGCTTGGGAAAGCCGCTGAGGCCGTCCATTTGCCGCAGGGAATCGAACTGATCTGCCCTTCCTGTCAGGATCTTATGCACATAGGACTGGTGCCCCACGTCCCAGATCAGCTTGTCACGGGGCGCGTCAAAGGTCCGGTGAAGGGCGATGGCCAGCTCCACTACGCCCAGATTGGACGCCAGATGGCCGCCGGTCCGGCTGACCTTTTCCACGAGTAAATCGCGGATTTCAAAGGAGAGCAATTCCAGCTCGTCCATATCCATGGTCTTCAGATCCGCGGGAAAATTGTGTTTCAGAAGATAATCGCTCATCGGTTTACTTGCCCCTTCGGGCCAGATCCCTGGCCAGCGTTGTAAAGAGTTCGGCGTTATCGTAGTATACGGCAAGCGCTTTGACGGCATTGTCCGTCAACTCGTCCAGTTTCCTGCGGGAATTCTCCAGTCCGTACAGGTTGGGATAAGTTGCCTTGTTGTTGATGTTATCCATGCCTGTTTTTTTGCCCATTTTTTCCTCTTCGCCGACCACATCCAGAATATCGTCGGCGATCTGAAAGGCCAGACCCATGTTTTCTCCATAGATGGACAGATCCTCCATCATTTTGTCGGTGGGATTGCCCAGGCTGGCGCCTGCGCGGACAGCGGCCACGATCAGCGCTGCCGTCTTATTCAGATGGATAAAATCCAGCATTTCCATGGAACAGTTCCGGTTCTCGGCCTCCATATCGGCGATCTGACCGGCAACAACGCCGCGGCAACCCGAGCCCTTGCTGATCGCATAAGCGGCTCTGACACGCTTCTTCAGAGCCTCCGGTTCATCAAAATACAGGAGCATGTCCTGATTCATCACTTCGAAGGCGGCTGACTGCAGTCCGTCCCCGGCCAGAGTTGCCACCGCGTCCCCAAACACCTTGTGGTTGGTGGGGATTCCTCGGCGCAGATCGTCATTGTCCATACAGGGCAGATCGTCATGAATCAGGGTGTAGGTATGAATGTACTCAATGGCGCAGGCATAGGGCAGCGCTTCCTCTATTCTACCGCCGCAGAAATCGCAGGCCGCCAGCAGAAGAACCGGCCGAATCCGCTTGCCGCCGGCATCAATGCTGTACTTCATGGAATCAAAGAGTGTGATGCTCTTGTGGTCGATGTCCGGCAGGAAATCCGTCAGGTGTTCCTCCAGAATCGACTTATAGTCCTCGAATCGGCAATCGTTCATTATTCCGCACCTTTCCCTTCCGCTTCCCTGGTCAGCGTTTCGATCTCCTGCGTCGCCTGATCCAGAATTTCACGGCATTCCTTATATGCCTTCAGCCCGGACTTATAGCTCTCAATGGCTTCCTCCAGGGAAACATCCTGGGATTTGAGTTCCCGGCTGGCGGTTTCCAGTTTGTTCAGCGAGTCTTCAAATACCGGGGTTTTGTTGCTCATGCTTTTTCCTCCTTTGTTGTCTCCATGATCTCTGCCAGGGCACTGCCGCCGGCTGTGCGGATGCGGACATGATCGCCGGCGTTCAGATCATCGACAGAACGGATCACCCGGCCACCCTTTCCGGTCACCATGGCGTAGCCTCTGTCCAGAATCCGATAGGGACTGGCGGTTTCCACAATGTCCAGCAGCTGATCCGTACGCCCGCGTCCTTCAGCAATCCGGAAACGCATATCGGAAACCATCTGCTCCGCCAGCTGATTCAGATGCATCTGCTCGTAGTTCATTCTTGCCTCAAGCCCGGCGGCAAAGACCCTGGGATCCAATGCCGATATCCGATGCTGCCGGATCTTCAGCTGCTGTTTCAGATCCCGGATCATCTCACGGAGCCGGCCGTCCAGTTCCTGCCGCAGCGCAGCTGTGTCCGGAACGGCCATCTGCGCCGCCGCCGTTGGCGTTTCCGCGCGGACATCGGCGGCGAAGTCGGATATGGTCACATCAGTCTCGTGGCCGACGGCGGAGACAACGGGAATCACCGAAGCGAAAATGCTCCGGGCAACCACTTCCTCATTGAAGGCCCAGAGTTCCTCTGCCGAGCCGCCGCCCCGTCCGGTGATGATCACGTCCACATCCGGATGCTTCGCGTTGAGTTCATCAATGGCCGACGCGATATCGGCCGGAGCCGCCGGGCCCTGCACCAGCACGGGACAGATCAGCACGCTGACCACACGGTTCCGTGCCTGAATAATCTTCAGCATATCCTGCACCGCCGCCCCCGTAGGCGAAGTGACGATGGCCACCTTCCGGGGAAAGGCCGGCAGTGGTTTTTTATTTTCCGGATCAAACAGCCCTTCGGCCGACAGCTTCTTCTTCAGCTGCTCGAACTGGATGGCCAGCTGTCCGATCCCACTCATTTCCACGGCGCTGACGTTCAGCGAATAATGCCCGCCCCGTTCATAGACGGAAATGTATCCGCTGGCCACGATTTCCATCCCCTCTTCCATGGGACAGGTGATCTGCGGGAGTACCCGCGCTGGCAGGAAACAGTTCACTCTGGCCCGCTCATCCTTCAGGGAAAAGTACACATGACCGGAGCTGTGAAACTTCAGGTTGGATATTTCTCCGATCACGGAGACATCGGACAGAATCGGATCGGTCCGAAGAATCCTGCCGATGTACTGATTCAGCTGTCCTGCCCTTATCGGAGATCGTCCCATATGAGCTTCCCTCCCAGCAGCGCCGTACCGACGGCGTTGTCTGTAGCCAGACCGTTTTCATTCTCATCAAAGTAGACGATGATATCTTCTTTTTCCAGCGGATCGCAGATGTGCTCGCGGATGAAGCGGCTGGATAAGACGCCGCCGGACATGATCACGTCCCTCAGACCTGTCCTGCGGCAGACCTGTCGCAGCATCTCCGTGATCCCGTCGGACAATTTCGTAAAGATCTCCCGGATCAGCTCGTCACGAATCTGGTTATCCGCGTTGAACACCGAACCGGACAGCGAGAGGTTCTTCAGTTTGTTCTTGATCTGCGTATCGATACCGGACAGGTTGATCTGCCCGTCAACGACACGGATCGGCGTCAGCATGGCCGACGTCTTTCCCCGGGAACAGGCAATCTCGTCCAGCTTATCCCCTGCAGGGAAAGGGAATCCCATGGCCACGCCGGCCCGGTCCAGCACCTGGCCGAAGGAAATATCCTTTGAACCGCCCACGATCCCGATCTCATAGAACGCTCCCTCGGCAGAGATCATCGAATAACCCGCTTTCTTCAGGGGAGCATCCTGTTCGTCTCCGCAGATCCGGTCGGCGATCAGCCGCGGTTCTTCCTCGACGGTCCTGACCCGGAGCACCTCGCAGGTTCCGCCGGAAAAATGACAGGCCAGAAACTCATTGATCTCTCTCATTTCCGTATAGGATTTGATGGCCTGTATATGCCCCTCCTGATGGGAGAAACTGAACACAGGTACCCGCAGGGCGGAACCGATGGCGCGGGCAAAACCCTCGCCGGCAAGAAACACCGGCATATAGGAGCCCTCCACCGGACGCGGTTTGGAAGAACAGGCTACGGCGCTGATTCTGCCATCAAAGATTTCCTCCACCTCTTCCATCAGTTCCGGGAGATTCTTCAGATGCTGAAACAGGGCATCCGACTGGCGAAGCCCTCTTTCCCCCTGTGCCACGTCCAGAAACCGGCGCAGATCACACAGAATATTGTCGTGGTTCAATACGCAGACCGAAGTCTTGTAATTGCTCGTATCAATGCCCAGAATACAGTCTTCTCTGCTCATGGTTCATCACTCATGTTCAGGCAATCTGCCGCCCTCTTTGATTTTCGCAACCGTTCCGAGAACGCCATGAATGAACTTCGCCGAATGGGGCGTACCGAATTTTTTGGCCAGATTGATTGCCTCATTGATGCTGACCGCGTCAGAAATATCGTCGGCGAACCGCATCTCCCCGGAAGCCAGGCGCATGATGGCCAGATCGACCCGGGGCATCCGGCTGGTCTTCCATCGGGTACTGCACGCATTGATCCGTCCGTCGATCTCAGCCAGATGTTCGATGATCTCAACCAGCAGATTCCCGCCCCGTTCGATGTGGTTGCCCGCCAGCCGGTCACCGGCCAGAGAGCGGGCGCGCTCCGGACTCATCTCACCGTCGGCGTCCATCTCATACAAGATCTGCATCTGGATTTCTCTTGCCTCGTTTCGGGTCATCTCTGTTTCCTCAGCTCAGTTCCTCATTCTGTCCGGGCATTTTCACGCCCTGCACATGGATGTTCACGGCGGTCACATCAATATCGGTCATCTCCCGGATCTCGTTGCGCACATTCTCCTGGATGTCCCAGGCCATGGAAGGAATGTTGCAGCCATACGCGGCGATAATGGAAATGTCCACCTTTGTCTCCTCTCCATTTCGGCTGATCTTGGTTCCCCGGGCCACGCTTTCGATGCCCAGAAGATTCTTCGACAACGTATCATAAACACCGCCGGCCATCTCGAAGACGCCCTCGGTCTTCAGCGTGGCATTGACGGCGCAGACGGCAATGATCGCGTCGGAAAAACTGATTTTCTCCTCCATGGTTTTTCCTCCATAAACTCCTATTGATTTTACCAAAAAAATGACCGGTGCGCAATGTCACATCGGTCCCGGACGGTTTCGGATCCGCATGTCCTCCGTTGGGGAGGTTTCGCTTTCCGGTCACAGGCGAATGACAGAATCAGTGAAATCATCGCTGTCTCTATCCGTATTTCGCCGTGTCTTCTTCCTCGGCGGCGGAATCGCTCTCCGGAAGGATCTTCATGGTGATGCCCTCGATCCGGCGGTCCTTGATGGAGTTGATGGTAAAAATGTAATTGTCGTAGGGAATCTCCTGGTTCAGGTCGTCCTCGTCAGGGATTTCTCCCAGGATATCGATCAGGAAACCGCCGATGGTCTCGCTGCTTTCCGATACCAGATCAATGCCCAGCTCCTCGTCAATATCATCCAGATCCATGCTGCCGTCCAGCCGATAGGTGTCTTTGCCGATGATCTGAATGCCCGGTTCTTCTTCATCGTATTCGTCATCGATATCACCCATGACTTCCTCGATGATGTCCTCCATGGTGACGATGCCGGAGAAACCGCCGTACTCGTCGATGAGAATGGCGATATGCTGCTTCGTCTTCTGCAGTTCCACAAAGAGAGAATCGATGTTCTTTGTCCCGGGAACGAAATAGGGCGTCCGCAGGATGGAGCGGATGTCCACATTGTCAAAGCCAGCGTTACGGGCCTGGATCAGGTAATCCTTAATGTACAGAATGCCGATGATATTGTCGCTGTCGTCCTCATAGACAGGGATGCGGGAATACCGCAGCTCCATGAGCTCGTCCAGATAATCCTCCGGCGGGTCGTTGATATCGATGGCGAAAACATCGGTGCGCGGGGTCATGACCTCGTAGGCCAGCAGATCATCAAAGGCGAATACACCGGTGATCATCTTCTTTCCCTCTTCCTTCAGCTCGCCCTTTTCCTGGCCGGTCTCCAGCATGGAGACGATGTCCTCCTCGGAGTATTCGTTGTAATCCACCTCAATCCGTTGCCGGCAGATCCGAAGAGCGAGATAAACCAGCCCGGAACTTACTGCGGTCATGGGCTTCATGACCACGAGAAGAAAACGGACAACACCGGTGGCTGCCAGTGCGATCCCCTCTTCATGGAGAACGGCGATCCGCCGCGGCAGCAGTTCACAGAAGCTGTACAGCACAAGCGCCAGAAGCAGGATCAGAACGATCAGCGCAAGCACAGCGTTTCCCTGTCCCTCCCAGGGGCTAAGGGCCGCAGCCTCTTTCTCCACCAGACCGAAAAAACCATACAGGGCGATAATGCAGACCACGGCGTGCAGCAGAACGATGCAGGAACGCAGAGCCAGCATATAGGTGCCGGGGTCTTCGATGATATCCAGCAGGTCAGTCGCGCGGGTATCGCCGCCTTCCGCCAGTGTCCGCACCGTAATCTTGTTCACCGAGGACAGGGCACGCTCGACCGCAGCAACATAGGCACTGATGGCCAGAACGATAATAACGATCAGTATGCTCCAGGATGATAACATATTTACTCCTTACCGACAAAGTCATAAGACCGTTCGTAGTCACTGCTCACCAGATTCTGTCCCTCTGCGCCGGGAGGAGGATAATAAATGCCGGTGGAAAAGACCCGGCGGCTTGCCTTTTTCATCTCCGTCATCCAGGCGGGACAGGCGTTGATGTTCGGCTGTCAGGAGATCCTCGTTCACTGTTTCAGATCCTCCTCCGACCAGGGATGGGCATCAATGTTCTTCTGGTGTTCCTCAGAAGTTTTCCCGTAAAGCACCTCCCCTTCCGGAGTGGCATAGAAGAACAGATAGTCCGTCTTCTCATAGTTCAGCACCGCATCCATATCTGCCGCAGGAACCGCGCAGATGGGGCCGACGGGCAGGCCGGTGTGCTGATAGGTATTGTATTTCGAGTCGGTCTTTGTATCCGTGATGCTGACATCCACCCGCTTCTGCTGGAGCGCGTAATTCACGGTCACATCGCTCTGCAGCGGCGTGTTGTTGTTCAGCCGGTTGATGAATACGCCGGCGATCCTCGGCGCTTCGCTGACCATGGTCCCACCCTCGCTGGTGACCACGGAGGCCAGAGTCAGGAACTGGTGCACGGAGAAACCGGAGGCGTCGATTTCAGCTCTCCGCTTGGTCAGCGCCTTGTCCATCCCGTCCAGCATCATCGTCGTCACTTCTTCAATGGACGGATTCTTATCCGTGAGGTAATAGGTATCCGGGAAAAGATAGCCTTCCAGCGGATACATGATGTCCTTCTTCAGGATGACCTTGTCCAGGAACCAGTATTTGTCGATCTGAGCCTGCAGAAAGTCCTTATCGTTCCATACCTTCAGAATCTCCTTCGAAGAGAATGGGATCACCTCTGCCAGCGCATCCGCCGCCTGAGGGATGGTTGCGCCGTCTCTGAGCACATAGGACTGCTTGGATATAAACCGGAAGTCGCCGGTGTTGATGGCTTTCATCATTTCCGGGAAGGTCATTGCCCTGGTGAAGACATAGCTGTTGGCCTGCAGCGAATCATAGCCGCCGATGCGCGCGTTGATCCCCGCGCAGGTTTTGTTTTTAACCAGTCCCGCGCCGTCAAGAATCTCGACGATGTAAGATGCGCCGCTGCCTTCCGGAATGTCTACCGTCACTTCCTCCGTGCTGGAAGCATCGGCGGCGCCCAGTCCGCTCAGGTAAAAGAGTATTCCACCGGAAAAAGCAACCACGACGACGAGAAGAATGATCAGGACTTTTTTCATGGGAAAACCTCTCATGGAAAGAACAGAAGGAACGATCCATCGTCCCTTCGTTCAGAAAATGGCTGTTGATTTATTTGGACCGGCCCAGATACTCGCCGGATCGGGTGTCGATCTGTATGCGCTCGCCCTCTTCGATGAAGATCGGGACCTGCACCACGGCACCCGTTTCCACGGTGGCCGCCTTGGTGACATTGGTGGCCGTGTCGCCCTTGACGCCCGGTTCCGTCTCCGTGACGATCAGATCGACGAAGTTGGGCGCATCCACCTGGAAAGCGTTGCCCTGATAGAATTTGATGGTTGCCTCATCGTTCTCCCGCAGGAACTTCATGGCATCCTCCACCTGATCGTAGGCCAGAGGAATCTGATCGTAAGTCTCCGGATCCATAAAATAGTAGAGTTCTCCATCGTTGTAGAGGTACTGCATGGTCTTGGTTTCGATATGCGCCTTGGGGAATTTGGCATCCGGGTTGAAGGATTCTTCCTTGATGGCCCCGGTCAGAATATTCTTGTGCTTTGTCCTCACGAATGCCGCGCCCTTGCCCGGTTTCACGTGCTGGAAATCCAGGACGACATGAGGATCGCCGTTGATTTCAAAGGTAATGCCTTTTCTGAAGTCACCTGCGTAAATCATGGATACGTCACCTTTCTTCTCAAATAATGATCAGTTCCTTTTCGGATCGTGCTGCGTTAATTATACCAAAGTCGGTAATGATTGCCAAGTCCTCGATTCGGGCGCCGAACTTCCCGGGAATGTAGATGCCCGGCTCCACCGTGACCGGCATATGCGCCTCCAGGATCTCTTCGCTTTTCGCATTCAGCGTCGGCGACTCATGTACCTCTCGGCCCACGCCGTGCCCGGTTCCGTGAACGAAATACTTCCCATACCCGGCCCGGGTAATGATGTCGCGGCACACCCTGTCCACATCGAAGCAGGACACCCCGGCGCGGCAGGCGGCCAGACCGGCCATCTGCGCCCGCAGAACGATGTCGTAAATCTCGATCTGCTCATCATGCAGATGCCCGATGCCGATGGTCCTCGTCATATCTCCGCAGTATCCGCGGACGATGCCGCCGAAATCCATGGTCAGAAGATCGCCCTCCACGATCACCTTATCCGACGGGACGCCGTGTAGCTGGCTGGTGTGTTCACCGGAGACACATATGGTTGGAAAGGCAAGCCCCTCGCTGCCCAGGGCAGCCAGAGTCCGCTCAATCTCCTCCGCCACCTGGATTTCGGTCATCCCGGGCCGAATATAGTCCAGAATGTGAGTGAAACAGGCGTCTCCCATGGCCTCCGCTTCCAGAATCGCGAGGAGTTCCCCTTCGGTCTTCACCATC
>JAUNRL010000003.1:0-10231 GCA_030535715.1 Bacillota bacterium | reverse complement strand
CTCATCCTCGCTGTCCTCCGAACATGCCGGGATCAATGCCCATATCGGACACTTCGCTCAGAATCTTATACACATCCGACATCATCACGGAAAACCGCATCTGGCACTGCAGATAGTTGGTGGCTGACGGGTCGGCCATCAGCACAGCGCTCAGCTGCTGTAGCTGCTGGAACGCGTCGGCATTCGGCTCCTTTCCGATCATCTGCTCCGTCTGCATCTCAAACTGACGGGCCATGAAATCCTTCAGCGCCTGATCCAGCTGCGGATTGGCTTCCATTTCCATTTTGGCGCGGTCAAACTGCCTGAACTCCTCCGATTCCCGGACGGCGGCCGCCAGCTGATGCGCCTGATCGTATACGTTCATCTCGTCCTCCTTACACTTCCATAAAGACCGGCAGAATCACCGGATTGCGCCTGGTTTTCTGGTAGAGAAATTTCCGCAGTCCCTCCCGAACGCTGGTCTTCATGGCATTCAGATCTTTTCGGTTCTTGTGGAGGCACTCCTCGAGAATCAGCTCCGCCTCGAAGCCGGTCTCCTCGATGAGGTCCTCGTTGTCCCGGACATAAACGAATCCACGGGTAATCACCTCCGGTCCGGAGACGATCTCCCGCTTCCTGCAGTCTATGGTAGCCACAACGATGATCAGTCCCGACTCGGACAGCAGCCGGCGGTCCTTGAGCACCATATTGCCCACATCGCCGACGCCCAGGCCATCCACCATGATGTCATCGGCCGGCGCGGCCTGCTTCTGGATCTCCGCCTTCTGCGCGGTGAGCGTCAGTCCGTCGCCGTTGGACAGCAGGAAGATATGATCCCGCTGCAGACCGAGATATTCGGCCAGCTGGGCGTGCTTCTGCAGATGACGGTATTCCCCGTGCACCGGCATGAAGTATTTCGGGTGAATCAGGGAATGCATCAGCTTCAGTTCCTCCCGGCAGGCGTGGCCGGAAACGTGCGTCTCGGCGATATCGGAGTAAATGACCTCCGCGCCTTTTTCGATCAGCTGATCCACCACGTTGGATACGGTAAGCTCATTGCCAGGCACCGGCGTTGAGGACAGAATGACCATATCCCCCTTCTTGATGTGAATGGTCCGGTGCTCCATGGAAGCCATCCGGGCCAGCGCAGACATGGGCTCTCCCTGACTTCCCGTGGTGATGATCACCAGCTCATGATCGGGAATATTCTTCGTCTGATCCAGATCCACCAGCATATGTTCCGGAATCGTAATGTATCCCATCTCCTTGGCCAGTTCAAAGACATTGACCATGCTCCGCCCGGAAATGGCCACCTTGCGGTGGCAGCGGACGGCGATATCGATGATGCGCTGTATCCGGTGCACATTGGACGAAAAAGTCGCAATAATGATCCTGCCCCGGGAACTGCGGAAGATGGGGTCGAGCGCCTCTCCCACTTTCATCTCTGAACGGGTGTATCCCTGCCGCATGACGTTGGTGCTGTCCGCCATCATGAGCAGGACGCCCTCGGTGCCGATCCGGGCCAAACGGCCGAAGTCGATTTTATTGCCGTCCACCGGCGTATAGTCAATCTTGAAGTCGCCGGTATGAAAGATCACTCCCGCCGGCGTTTCGATCCGCAGACAGATGGAATCCGCGATGGAATGAGTGATCCGCAGCGCTTCCAAGCGAAAATGCCGGCCCATGGAGAAGGTCTCCCCCGCACCGATGGGATGCATGTCCACCTTCAGATGGTGCTCCTCAAGCTTGTTCCGGATCAGCCCTAAGGGAAAACGCATGCCGTATACGGGCACGTTGATTTCCTTCAGCAGATAGGGAACTGCGCCGATGTGATCCTCGTGGCCGTGGGTAATCACCAGGCCGAGAATCTTCTTGTCCGTCTCGGTCAGATAAGTGAAGTCGGGGATGACCTTGTCGATGCCGAACATCTCATCGTCGGGGAAGGACAGTCCGCAGTCGATGAGGAGGATCTCCTCCTCGTATTCGATTGCGGTCATGTTTTTACCGATTTCATGCAGCCCCCCCAGGGGAATGACCCGCACCGGGCTGGCCGGGCGGCGGTTTCTCCTTTGATCCGGCCGGCCTTTTTTTTCACTGCGGACGGGCCTGTCCGTCCGGGAAGGTTTTTCCCCGCGGATATTCTTTTCGGACCGGGCGGCGCGTTTTGCCGCCCCCTTTCGATCCGTGTGCTTGCGCGAAGAAACCGGGGTTGCCTTGTCTGCACAGCCCTTAGCCGTCATCCTGCCGCTCTTCCCTTTTGTGTTCTTTTTTGTCGTATTCGCTTTCGTATTGTTCTGTTTCGTGTTGTTTCTCATTATCCTTTCACTACAATGTTGATCAGACGGCCGGGAACAGCGATGGTTTTGACCGCGTTTTTCCCTTCCGTCAGATTCCTGATGAATTCATGTTTTCCAGCAATGGCCAGCATATCGTCTCTGGTCGCATCGCCCGGAATGTTGATTTTACCTTTGTTTTTGCCGTTGATCTGCACCATGATTTCCACGGTATCCTTCACCAGCGCGCTTTCGTCATAAGAAGGCCATCTCTGCTCGCAGGCATAACCTTCGCCGCCCAAATTCTCCCACATTTCCTCCGCGATATGCGGGACAAAGGGCGTCAGCAGCACAACCAGCGCGCGGACGGCCTCCGCGTAGAGACCTTCATTGATCTCGCCGGTCTTGTAGCGGTACATCTCGTTGACCAGTTCCATGATGGCGCTGATGGCGGTATTGAAATTAAACCGGTCGGATACGTCGTCGGTCACCTTTTTGATGGTATAGTTCAAGGCGTAGTTCAGTTTCCGATCCGCTTCGTTTCCGATCGTCCGCTCCATGGCGGACGCATCATACGCATCGGTGAATTCCGCCACCAGGCGCCAGACCCGGTTCAGGAAGCGGAAGGAGCCTTCCACCCCTTCATCGGACCAGTCCAGTTCCCTTTCCGGCGGCGCCGCGAACAGGATGAACAGGCGGGCCGTATCCGCGCCGTACTTTTCGATGATCTCCGCCGGCGAAACCACATTGCCCAGGGATTTGCTCATCTTGGCGGAGATGTAGTTGCCGTCCCTGTCCGTATAGCCCTTGAGCACCATTCCCTGGGTCAGCAGGTTGTTGAACGGTTCTTCATCCTTGGCCAGTCCCAGATCATGCAGGGCCATCTGGAAGAACCGGGCGTACATCAGATGCATGATGGCGTGCTCCACGCCGCCGATGTACTGATCCACGTTCATCCAGTAATCCGCTTTTTCCTTATCGAAGACCGCCTTATCGTTTCGGGCGTCGCAGTAGCGCAGGAAGTACCAGGAGGAATCCAGGAAGGTATCCATGGTGTCCACTTCCCGCCTGGCCGGTCTGCCGCAGACCGGGCAAACCGTATCCACGAAGGACTTGCTGGTCACGATGGGCGATTCTCCCTTTCCGGTGAATTCCACATCCGTGGGCAGCAGAACCGGAAGGTTTTCCTCCTTCTCCGGCACCCATCCGCACTTTTCGCAGTAAATCATGGGGATCGGCGTGCCCCAGTAACGCTGGCGGGAAATCAGCCAGTCCCGGAGACGATAGTTGATCGTTTTGCGTCCGATGCCCCTCTCCTCCGCCACCTCGGCGATCTTCCGGATGGCATCCTTGTTGTTCATGCCGTTGAATTCGCCGGAATTGATGACGATGCCCTCGGCGGCGCAGGCCTCCTTCAGATTGTTCACATCGATTTCAGGATCCTGGGGATCAATGACCGGGACGATCTCCAGTCCGAGCTTCTTCGCGAAGTCAAAGTCTCTCTGGTCGTGGGCCGGAACGCCCATGACCGCGCCGGTGCCGTAGCCCATGAGGACGTAATCGGAAATGTAGATCGGCATGGGCTTTTCCGTAAAGGGATTGACCGCATACCGGCCGATGAACACACCGGTCTTCTCATTGGTGGTGGACGTCCGCTCAATCTCGCTCATGTGGGCGCAGCGGTCGATGTACTCCCTCACCGGTTTCTCGTATTCCGTGCCGGCCACCATGACCTCCACATCCGGATATTCAGGCGCCAGAACCATGAATGTGGTACCGTAGATGGTGTCCACCCGGGTGGTGAAGACGGTCAGTGTCTCCGGTCGGTCCTGTACGGCGAAGGTGACCTCAACGCCGTGGGACTTGCCGATCCAGTTTCTCTGCATGATCTTAACCTTGTCGGGCCAGCCGGGCAGTCTGTCCAGATTCTGAAGCAGTCGCTCCGCATAATCCGTAATCCGGAAGTACCACTGGGAAAGATCCTTCTTGCCCACGGGCGTGCCGCAGCGCTCGCAGCAGCCGTCGACGACCTGCTCGTTGGCCAGCACCGTCTGGCAGCTGGGGCACCAGTTGACCTGACTCTCCTTTTTATAGGCCAGGCCTTTGTTGAAGAACTGAATGAAAATCCACTGCATCCAGCGGTAATACTCGGGATGACAGGTGGCCACTTCCCTCTTCCAGTCGTAGGACAGACCCAGCTCCTTCAGCTGGTCCTGCATATCGTGGATGTTGTTCCAGGTCCACTCCGCCGGAGCGACGCCGTGTTTGATCGCCGCGTTTTCCGCCGGCAGACCGAATCCGTCCCAGCCCATGGGATGAAGCACGTTGTAGCCGTTCATGGATTTGAACCGGGCGATGACGTCACCGATGGAATAGTTCCGCACATGACCCATGTGCAGCTTGCCCGAAGGATAGGGAAACATTTCGAGAACGTAGTATTTCTCCTTATCCGGATCCTCCGTCACCCGGAAGGCATTCTTCTCCACCCAGATCTTCTGCCATTTCTTTTCAATTTCCGCAAAATTATACTTTTCCTGCATCGTTCCCTCCCTGCGGCGCGCGGATCCTGCGCCGCCGTTCCATCAGCTGATCTTCACGATCTCGCAATCGCCCCAGATCTTTTCCAGATTGTATTTCTCCCGCATGTCGATGTCCATTATGTTGACCACCACATCGCCGTAATCCATCAGAATCCATCCGGAAGGCTTCTTGCCTTCGACGCGTTTCGGGAAGATTTCCAGCGGTTCCAGCGCATCCTCCACTGCATCCTTCAGCGCCTCCAGATGCCGCTCGCTCCCCGCGGACGCCATCACAAAGTAATCGGCAAAACCGGATTTCAGCGCAATATCAATGATCAGCACGTCCATGCCTTTCTTATCGATCAGCGTCTTCGCGATCAGCTGCGCCAGTTTTTCTGCTTCCATCATGTTTTCTTCACTCCTTGTTTTCTTCAGTATTTCCAATGCGGGCAGCCAGAGCCGCCGCCGCTTCCTGCGTATCCGGGTCGAGAAACTCTCCCCGGCTGTTCACATAGTCAATGGTCTGCTTCAGCGCGAAAAGGCAGCCCTGATCCAGATCCCTTTCCGCGATCCGCCGGTTCTCCTCCACCGACGGGTGAGTCCGTCCCGGCTCGATGACATCAGCCAAAAAGACCACCTTTTCCAGGGTGCTCATGCCGGCTCTGCCGGTGGTATGAAAGGACACCGCATTGAGCACGTCCTCATCGGTAATGCCGAAGTCGATCCTCATCCGCTCCGCGGCAATCCTGCCGTGAGCCAGATTGACGTTGCCTTTGTACCGCGGATCCAGGCTGAAGCGGTCAATATCGGCATCCAGCTGCGCAGGATCCAGATTGCGGACCAGATCGTGGAACCAGGCGGCCAGTTCCGCCTTGTCCGGATCTGCTCCGTACTTCCGGGCCAGCTTCACCGCCGTCCGCACAACGTCTTCCGTGTGGCGCCGGCGGGAGGGTTTCATATGCTGCTCCATAAAGGCCCGCGCCTGGACGATGGTCTGTTTATCGGTATAATCCATGGCTGATGATGTATTCCTCCACGTCCCGGCCGACCATCTGATCCACGGCAAGCCCCTGCGCAACCCTTTTCCGGATCTCCGTCGCCGAAAGATCAAACGGCCGGTTGTTGATCCGGATGATCTCCGTTCCCCAGTGTTTCCGAAGTCGGATCATGGCCTCTTCCCGTTCCTCCTCCCGGTACCCGGGCCGGGCGCCCACAATGTAGGCGTACCGGCTCAGCAGTTCTTCGTGGTTCATCCAGGTGTCCAGTTTCACCAGGGAATCGGTGCCTGCGATGAAGTACAGCCTTGCCCCTTCGCCGAATTCCTTCTGCATGGCCCGCAGGGTCAGGTAGGTGTAGGACACGCCTTCCTGCTTCAGTTCCAAATCCGAGGGATAAATCCGATCCTCCCCGGCCAGGGCCAGGTTCAACATGTTCATCCGGTCTGCCCCGGAAGCCGGTGTGCGGTCCAGTTTGAAGGGCTGCAGACGCGCGGGAACCAGAAGCACCCGGTTCAGTGCACACTGTTCCAGAGCGTCTTTGGCCAGGTTCACATGGCCCAGATGTACCGGATCAAAAGATCCGCCGAAAACTCCTATTCTCAGCATATCGTAATGGCCAGCCCCAGCTCCTCCAGCTGAACTTCATCCACGATGCCCGGCGCCTCGCTGACCATACATTGGGCCGCCTGGTTCTTCGGAAAGGCAATTACTTCCCGAATGGATTTCTCGCCGGTCAGCAGCATGACGAGACGATCCAGTCCGTAGGCCAGACCGCCGTGGGGAGGCGTGCCATAGCGAAACGCCTCCACCAGGAAGCCGAACTTCTCGTCGATCTCCTCCCGGCTCATCTGAAGCGCCCGGAACATATCCTCCTGCATCTGCCGGTCGTGAATACGGATGCTGCCGCCGCCCAGTTCCACGCCATTAAGCACAATGTCATAAGCGTTGGCCCTGCAGGCATGGGGATCCGTCTTCAGCAGCCGGGCATCCTCCCCCCTGGGGGAAGTGAAGGGATGATGCATGGCTGACCAGCGATCTTCCTTCTCGTCATACTCAAAGAGCGGGAAATCCACCACCCACAGGAAGTTGTACTGCTCATCGTCCAGCAGGCCCATCTGACCGGCGATGTGCCGACGCAGGAAGCCCAGGCTGTCCCAGACCACCTTGTTCTGGTCGGAAACGATCAGAATCAGGTCGCCGGCCGCCGCGCCCATGGAATCCGCTATCTGCTGAAGCTCTTCCGGGCCGAAAAACTTGTTTACAGAAGATGATATTCCGTCATCCACAACCTTTATCCAGACCATGCCTCTGGCGTCGTAGCTTTTGATGGCTTCGGTCAGCTTGTCGATCTTCTTGCGCGTATATTCCGCGGCTCCGCCGGTGATACAGATGCCCCGGACGCTTCCGCCTGCCGCGATGGCGTCGGTAAACACCTTGAACCCGCAGTCCTTCACCAGTTCGGTGATGTCCTGAAGTTCAAAACCGAACCGGGTATCCGGTTTATCGCTGCCGAACCGGTCCATGGCCTCCTGCCAGGTCAGCCGCGGAAACGGCGTGGTCAGTTCTATGCCCTTCAGTTCCCGGAAGACCCGTTTCATGAAGCCTTCCTGGATTTCGATAACGTCATCCACATCCACGAAGGACATTTCCAGGTCGATCTGGGTGAATTCCGGCTGACGGTCTGCCCGCAGATCCTCATCCCGGAAGCATTTGACGATCTGGAAGTAACGGTCTGTGCCGCCCACCATCAGCAGCTGCTTGAAGGTCTGGGGCGACTGGGGCAGCGCGTAGAAGCGACCCGGATTAACCCGGCTGGGCACCAGATAGTCCCGCGCCCCTTCCGGGGTGGACTTGATCAGCATGGGAGTCTCCACATCGGTGAAGCCCTGCTCGGCGAAATATTCTCGGGCGATGCCCGTCAGACGCGCCCGAAAGGCCAGGTTGTCCTGCATCTTTTTCTTGCGCAGATCCAGATACCGGTACTTCAGCCGCAGATTGTCGTCCGCGTTGTCGTCATCCCGGATATAGATCGGCGGCGTCTCCGCTTCGGAATAGATGATCAGATCTTCGGCCAGGATCTCGATGTCTCCCGTGGGAAGATCCGGATTTTTGGATTCCCGTTCGGCGACCGTTCCCTTAATGCCGACAACATACTCGCTGCGCAGGCTGTCCGCCTTCGTAAACAGTTCCTCCGGAACCGTGTCGTTGAACACCGCCTGGGTGATGCCGCTCTTATCCCGGACATCGCAGAAAATCAGCCCCCCCAGGTTTCTCCGCTTGGCGATCCAGCCGTTGAGACACACGGTCTCGCCGATGTTTTCCATACGCAGCTCGCCGCACATATGGGTGCGTTTCATGATGGTCATTCCTAATCCTCGCTCCTATTTCAGTTTGTCCACAATACTGTCCAGAGACACCTCGGTCTGCTCGCCGGATGTCATATCCCTGATGGTCAGTTTGCCGGTCTGCAGCTCATTCTCGCCGATGACCACCGTCTTTTTCGCGTTGATCCGGTTGGCGTGCTTGAACTGGTTCTTCAGGTTCCGGCCCATGACGTCCATCTGAACGGCAACGCCAGCGCACCGCAGATCGCTCATCAGCTTCAACGCCGCCTTTTTGGCCGCGTCGCCCATATAGGCAATGAAGACCTCCGTGCCCGGCTCCTCGGGGATTTCAAACCCGCAGGCCTCCATGGTCATGAGCATTCTCTCCTTGCCCATGCCCCAGCCAACGCCCGGCGTGGAGGAACCGCCGATCTCTTCAATCAGACCGTCATAGCGGCCGCCCCCACAGACGGTGCCCTGCGCGCCGATCTTGGCGGTCACAAATTCAAAGGCGGTTTTGGTATAATAGTCCAGACCTCTGACAATTCTGGGGTTGACTTTGTACGGAATGCCGAAAGCATCCAGATTCGCCTTCAGATCCTCGAAAGCCTGTCGGCAATCGTCGCAGAGATAATCCAGCATCATGGGCGCGTCCTTGACCAGTTTCTGGTCGATGGGCGACTTGCAGTCCAGAATCCGCATGGGGTTCGTGTGGAACCGTTCCTGGCAGGTGGGACACAGCTCATCATACTTCGGCTCCAGGAAGGCCCGCAGAGCGTCTCTGTGCTTCTGCCGGCATTCCGGGCAGCCCACGCTGTTGATTTCCAGTTTCACATCGGTAATGCCCATCTCTTTGATGAACTCGTATCCGATCGCGATGACCTCCGCATCCGCCATCATGTCGGAAGACTCGAAGATCTCCACGCCGAACTGATGAAACTCCCGCAGCCGGCCCGACTGAGGCTTCTCGTAACGGAAGCAGGGAATGTTGTAATAGTACTTATGGGGCTGCACGCCGGCGTAGGACTTGTGCTCCACGTAGGCCCTCGTTACGGGTGAAGTGCCCTCCGGCCGAAGGGTAATGCTCCTACCGGCAAAATCCTTGAAGGTGTACATTTCCTTCTGCACGATGTCCGTGGTGTCGCCTACACCGCGCTTGAACAGTTCCGTATGTTCAAATACCGGTGTGCGGATCTCCTGAAATCCGTATCTCCGGCAGATATCTGCGAATTTTTCCTCCAGATAGTGCCACTTGTAGGCCTCCTCCGGCAGCATGTCTTTGGTTCCTTTTGGTGCGTTCGTCAGCATTGTTCTTTACCCTCCGTAGCGTTTATTCTTCCTGACCGAAAAAGTCTTTTCTCTTCCGGTCGATCATGTCATCGATGCGCTCGATGTAGATGTCGTAGTTGGATACGTTGGGAACCCGCTCCAGCCGGTTTGCCGCCGGGAACCAGACCTTGCTGATTCCGCCGGCGCCCAGAGCCAGAATGGACTGGTGCTCCTCCATGATCCGGATGTTGTATATGGATGCCAGATCTCTCCGGCAATATCCGATGTTTTCCGTGTTGCCCGACGTATGCTTCTGGCGGTAGAGATAATAGGGAACGAATCCCTCTCTCCGCAGCCGCTCCTGCGCGAAGCCGAGCATTTTTTCCCGCAGATCCTCATCCCGGTAGTGGAAGTTCGCGTCCCGCTCCTTCAGGCGGGAAGCCCGTTTCACCGCCAAGGTGTGCAGGGTGATGTTATCCGCGCCCAGAGCCAGCACCTGCTGAAAACTGTCTGCGAAATCTTCGTATTCTTCCCCGGGAAGCCCGGCGATCAGATCCGCGTTGACGAATCGGAATCCGACGCCCTCCGCCAGGGCGAAAGCCTTCCGTACGTCCTCCGTGGTATGCTTTCTTCCGATCAGATCCAGGGTTCGCTGCTGCATGCTCTGGGGATTGATGCTGATCCGGTCCACACCGTGATCCCGCAGGATCTGCAGCTTCTTTTCCGTTATGGTATCCGGCCGGCCCGCTTCCACGGTGAACTCCCGGCAGACGGACAGATCAAAGCACTCTTCCACCGTCTGCAGCAGTTCGTCAAGCAGCTCCGGCTCAAGCGTTGTCGGCGTGCCTCCGCCCATATAGATGGATTCC
>JAUNRL010000070.1 GCA_030535715.1 Bacillota bacterium | reverse complement strand
CCTATGACCGGGCGCTGGAGGAGGCGTAGGTTTCGGCGGCGGGGTGCCGCGCCGACAGGATCATGTACGCCGACAAGAGCGCGTGGAAGGAAAGCAGAAACGCAGTGCCCCGGAATGGGGAGGGCGCGGCCTCGGAATAGAGACCGCCGGGGAACCGGAGACGTTTGAAGCCGGAACCGCCGCAGAGAAGAAAACCTGCACCGGAGTACGGATTTTGTGTTACAATAATATTGTGTCTGACACAATACCGTGTTGACCACGCGAATCATATGCAGGAGAAAGGAACGGATGAAATGTTTGAAAAACTGATGGAAATCTTAAAGGAAAACCCCAGAAAAATTGTTTTTACGGAAGGTCCGGATGCCAGGATTCTGGAAGCCGCTGACCGGCTGAAGAAGGGCGGATTCTTGACCCCGGTTCTCGTCGGCAATGTCGAAGAGGTACAGGCGGCGGCGAAGGCTGGAAATTTTGATATAGAGGGACTGGAGATTCTTGATCCGGCGACATACGAGGATATGGAGGCGATGGTGGCGAAGATGGTCGAGCTGAGAAAAGGCAAGATGACCGAGGAGCAGTGCCGTGCCGCGCTGGCGAAGGGCAACTACTTCGGCACCATGCTGGTGAAGATGGGTGTTGCGGACGCTCTGCTGGGCGGCGCCACCTATTCCACGGCCGATACCGTCCGGCCCGCCTTGCAGCTGATCAAGACCAAGCCGGGCAACAAGAGCGTATCCTCCGTCTTTATTATGGTCAGAGAGCATGAAGACGGCAGCGAGCCGGAGATTCTGGGCATGGGCGACTGCGCGATCAACATCAAGCCTTCTCCGGAAGAAATCGCCGAGTGCGCCATTGAATCCGCGCGCACGGCTGCCATCTTCGGCGTTGACCCGAAGGTTGCCATGCTGTCCTATTCCACCAAGGGATCCGGCGCCGGCGAAGACGTGGACAAGATGGTCGAAGCCACGAAGTTGGCGAAGGAAGCCGCGCCTGATCTGGCGCTGGACGGCGAGCTACAGTTCGACGCCGCGGTCTCCCCGGTGGTCGCAAAGACCAAGTGCGGGGATTCCAAGGTGGCCGGCCAGGCAAACGTGTTTATCTTCCCGGACATCAACGCCGGCAACATCGGCTACAAGATCGCCCAGAGACTGGGCGGCTTCGATGCTTACGGCCCGGTGCTGCAGGGACTGAATGCGCCGATCAATGACCTGTCCAGAGGCTGCAACGCGGAAGAGGTCTACACCATGGCCATCATCACAGCTGCGCTGGCGTAAGCAGGACGCGGGCCATCCTAACGGAACAGACGAGCCGGGTCATCTGACCCGGCTTTTTGGTGCAAAGGCAATACCGCACCGGTAGCAATGGGCGGTAAGCGCCCAGAGGAACCCGGTTGACGCCACGGTTTTAATTCCTCGCCGCGGACAGATTCCAGCGCTTCACCCGCGGTTCGGCTGTTCGTTCGTTGGAACCACCCGACGAACTCACCACGCCGCCTTCGCTCGTTCCTCGCGGAATCTGATTCCGCGTCTGCGGAAGCCAGCCGGCGGTGCCGCCTGCTTTCTCTTCTGAAACGCACATTTCGTCGAAGGAGTTTTCTGACGACAATTTTACCATGTCAGTCGAACTACATTTCCACCGTCAGGAGGTGATGCAATGGTGAGACTTGAGAAGGGAGCGGATTAGAGATGGTGAAGGTTACCATATCGTGGAACCGGAAGGTCCTGCGGGTAACAATAACGATCAAAAAAGCCGCCAATAGCTGTAACTAAAGCGGCGATCCAAAGAAGAGTCGGGTTAGTTGCAAAAGCAACTCCCTTCCTGACTTGATTATAGTCTGGCATCCTGTCAGAATCAACAGTTTTTTATCTGAAGAATTCCAGTAACCCCTCTGCATTTAGCACCAATCACTCTTTGTGAATCGAAGGAGCATCTGTTAAAATACAAAGGAAAGCATTGTATTTAAAGAATAGTGTTTGTCACCAATCGGTGTTAACCTTGCAGGGAAATGGAAGGCTTTGCTTTGGGAGGATGATATGGATCCGAGGGAAGTCATGCGCCGTCGGCGCAGTATCTGACGAGCTGCCGCTGGGCAGGCTGGCGGCAAGTATAACCAGACGTATTATATCAGGTTGGATCGGAACGATCGACTGCTTTGCTGCCTGCGGTGACAACACATTCCATCCTGATGGGAGGAGATGGTACAGACTGATGTGCAGAATAGAACATCCCTTTGGGCCTCTGTACGGTGAAAGCAGCCGGGTGCTTATTCTGGGATCCTTTCCGTCCGTTAAATCAAGGGAGCAGAACTTCTTTTACGGGCATCCGCAGAACAGGTTCTGGCGCGTGGTTGCGGCGGTGTTTGACCGGGAGGCGCCGCGGACGATCGAGGAAAAGAAAACGCTGATTCTGGAGAGCGGACTGGCGCTCTGGGACACGATTGCCAGCTGCGAGATTATGGGTTCTTCGGATGCGAGCATCCGCAATGCCAGAGTCAACGATATTGGCATCATCCTGCGCAGCTGCAGCATCGAAGGGATCTACTGCAACGGACGTAAATCCCATGAGCTGTACAACCGATACATCCTGCCGGCGATCGGGCGCGAGGCGGTCTGCCTGCCCTCCACCAGTCCGGCCAATGCCCAGTGGTCACTGTCGGGGCTGATCGGTGCATGGTCGGTAATCAATCCCGGCCGGAAGCGGACGATTCTCTGCATCGGCGGATCGAATACCTTTGGTTATGATCCACGTTCTTATCTCGGATCCAGATATCCGGCGGAGGTGAGGTGGACGGATCGGCTGGCGGGCTGGAAAGTGATCAATTGCGGAGTCAACGGAATGACGGTTCCGCGGGAAGCCGGTGTGTACCTCCAGGCGATCAGAGGCAATGTGCCCGATCTGATCATCGTGATGCTTGGCATCAATGATCTGCTGGAAGGAAAGACCGCCGCGCAGACGGCGGATCGCATGGAATCTTTCCTCAGTTCTCTCAGCGGGGCGGGTATTCCGATTCTGCTGATTGCACCGCCCCGGCTGCAGTCCGGCGAGTGGATACAGGACGGGTCGTTAACGGAGGAATCTCTTAAACTGGGGGAGCAATACCGCGAACTGGCGGAAAGGACAGGCTGCCGGTTCGCCGATGCGGGAGAATGGGAGATCGAAATGACCTTTGATGGGGTTCACTTCTCATCGGCGGGGCATTTGGTGTTCGCAGAGAAGCTGGAGGATTGCCTTTGTACGAATGCGGCTCATGGTTGAGTCGAGAGGAGGAAAACGAAAATGGAAATGATCAAAAGTTTCTCGGTGGACCACACGCGCATCGTGCCCGGCATATTCATCAGCAGGGTTGATCATCTGGGCGAAGAAACGGTGACGACCTACGATATCCGGCTGAAAAGGCCGAACCGGGAGCCTGTTCTGGATGTGGCGGCGATGCATTCTCTCGAGCATATCATTGCGACTTATCTTCGCAATGATCCGGACGGGAAGGATGAGGTGATTTACTGGGGCCCCATGGGCTGCCTGACCGGATTCTACCTTATTCTCAAAGGCAACCGCACTCCGCAGGGAATCTATGAACTGATGCTGAACGCATTCCGATCCGTACGCGATGCCCAGGAGGTACCCGGAACAGCTCCCGAAAACTGCGGATACTGCCGGATGCACAATCTGGACATGGCCAAATGGTATGCCGACGAGTTTGCCGATTATCTTGAAGCAAACGCGGATAACAGCGACATCTTTGCGTATCCTGAAATAGAACGGCTTGTGACTGATGATGGACAGAAGTTTTTCGATTCCTAAAGGAGCAGCGTCTTGTCTTCGCCCATGCCCATGCAGCCGGTCAGGTCGTATTTGTTTCCCGCTTCGTCAAGGAGGAATCCCTCCAGCTCGCCGAAGGTGATGTAGTAATCGATGTTCACAATCCCGGCATGCAGAATCATGGGGTTCAGGCTGAACACCTTGAACTTCAGATCGACCATGCCGTATTCATCCCGGATGAGCCATTCCGCGTAGTTGCGGAAATCGCGGGTCTCCGGTTTGCGGGTGAAGGTGACCGGCGGCAGGAGGCTCGAGGAGCCCTCCAGCCAGAGGATATTTTCATTGTACTTTTCCTGGTCTATGGACTGATTGCGTGTCAGATTGAAGGCCAGGTATTTTTTTTCGCCGTGAACATCATATCTGCCCAGCGTAGTCACCCAGTCGTAGTGGGCGCGGCGGGGGTAATATCCCCTGTGGTCGTCGATGACCGCGACGGTGTTTTCATCGCATTCCATTTTTTCGCCGTTTATGGTCAGGAAGCCTTCCGCCTTGAAGAAATCCTTCTGGGAATAGAGAGGCCGCGGTTTTGTCCCGGAAAAGGGAATGCTGACAATGCTCGGTTCGGAAAGCCGGGTGAGGTGAAGATCATAGAAGATTCTTGCTTCGCCGGTGTTTTCCTTTATGGCTGCGACAGCGGTTTTATCGCTGCGCGGATCGGTAATGAGGCACTTGCCTTTATGAGCGCCGGAAAGCTCTGCGCGCCCTTCGTTGAACGTGTTTTCATAGCGGACGAAACTGACCGGCGTTTCTGCGTAGGCAACGGATCCGTTGATCAGGTTCGGGGCAATACCGGTCTGTGAGCTTTTGAGATTGGTGTCCCAGCAGTAGGTCTTGTGTGTCCGCTTGTCATAGAAGACATTCATGGTTTTGCCGAAGATACCCATGTCGCAGATGACGGCAAGAAGCACGCCGTGTTCGAAGTGGACTTCGGTCGCCTCCCACAGCGTCAGCTTGAGACGGTTGAACAGATTGGGAAGGGAAGTGGGTCCCTTGAGGTTCAGGAAATCCATCCGTTCAAATTCGCTGTCGAATGTGCCGAAAGCACAGGTTCCGTCCGGCTTGCAGATATTCTCCGGCGTCGGGACCGCGCGGCGGGCCTCATCGATATACCGGCTGTATTCACCTTTGATCTGTTTCAGCATAGTGTATAACCTCCCAGTTGTTTCGCCTGCCATTATTATAGACGATTTAAGCACCGAAACCAAACATTTGTAGAGTGCTTGTTGAAAAGAAATAATTAACGGCAGAATCTCCGGTTACATGTGACTACAGTATAGCATACCGCTCAACAGGATGCGCATGATGGACGAAGGATATCGGGAGGAGGGCGACTGGGCGCTGAACATCAGGAGCGTGATCGTCTTCGGGCGGATCTGCGTCTTTTCCTATGAGGAGGATCCGAAAAAGATCCGGGAGATCTGCATGGGCCTGAGCGCCAAGTTTACCGACGATCAAAACTACGCCGATGACGAGATCGCCAAGGTCGGTGGAAATGTACTCTGCTTCGAAATTACGCCGGATCACATGACCGGAAAACTGGTGAACGAATCTTGAAGAAGGAAACAAGCCATGAAAGAAAAGACAGATAGGAACCGGAAGTAATGGATCATTGTACATATCATTAACAGCGAAAGAGATCAGTCTCTTTCGCCGTTTTTTTCTTCGGTATGCGATTGCAGAGAATCCGGGTCGGACTGCCTCGCCTTTGCCTGAGTATACTCCCGAAATATGTCAGTTCCGTGAAGTTCGCGGCGGCCGGACACAAATCGGACGCTCATGCCGACGTATGGGAAAAACCTGCTTTTCGGCGTTTTTTTTCGTGGTTTTTGCGGTAAAAGGCAATCCTGTTCCGCATATCCTGCGATGTCTGCCGGACCGCGGCGGAGGTATGATATAGCCGAAAAAAGAAGGAACCAGAAACGAAAACAAATCGCGGCATGCGTCCTCAGGGATGATGAATCGAAGCAAGGAGATGTGAAAGATGAAAAGAATCATGTTAATTGTGGCGATCCTGTACTGCATTTCGCCAGACCTGTTTGCCGGACCGATTGATGACATTTTTATCCTGCTGGGCAGTCTGGCCTGCTCGGCAGCACCCCGGGACAGAGATCCGAAATTCCGAAAAATGTACGAAAAGATGTACCGGGGGTATTGAGGCCGGCCGCCGCA
>JAUNRL010000069.1:2086-6121 GCA_030535715.1 Bacillota bacterium | reverse complement strand
GCCCTTCGGCATTCTGGCGGATCCGGGCAGCATCATGCCCTATACCCAGGTCAGCAAATACCTGTACTGGTGCGGCGACCGGAAGCACTACAACAAAATGATTGACATCCGCAAATCCCCGCATAACTGCCGGGGCGAGCATCTCCTTGATTACCCGAAGCAGTACGCCTACGCCATGAACATCGGCTACAACCTTCAGGGCGAATACGATAAAGGCTCCGCCATCTTCCTCCACTGCTTCGGCCACGCCAATTATACTCTGGGCTGCGTCTCCGTCTCCCGGAAAAACATGAAGAAAATCCTGAAAACCGTCGAACCGGGAGCCCGGATCTGCATCTACAGGAAGTGAATATAAGACAGGGAGCATACCACACGATTCAATGCAACAGCCCTTATTTATTCCGTTCAGATATACTCCATCTCCACGTACTCACCGGAATTCTCTCCGTTCTTTCCTGTTTCCCTTGAACAATCCGGGGATTTGTTGTATTATACAAATGTTGGAAATTGCCAAGACGGGGGAAAAGACCAATGAAAAAAAATATTCTGACCATATTCGTCGTGCTGGCCTGCGTCATCACCGCCGGTGCGGGCACTGTCCTCATGACGGCCTGCTTCGATAACCCGTCAAAGCAGAAACCGGTGTCTGAGCCGGAGCCGATCATCAATCCGCTGACCGGCGCTACGGAAGAGGAAGGGTTTGACGCAGATGCCCTCAACCGGCGTGTTGTTGCCTTTGTCGTTGAGAACACCCCGGACGCCAGACCCCAGTGGGGCATGGACGATCCGGACTGCTCCCCGGACATCATTCTGGAAGGTGAAGTGGAGGGCGGCATTACCAGAACGCTATGGCTCTATGCCGACATGAACAAACTTCCTGAACAGATCGGGCCCATGCGAAGCGCCCGTCCGCCGTTCATCCGTTTCTCGGAATTCTGGGACGCCATCTTCATCCACTGGGGGCAGAGTCATTCCAAGGGGGAATACGTCGGCGCCAATGAAGTGTTCAAGACGGACATTGTCGACCACATTAACCAGATGCACTTCGAAGACAAAAGCGGCCTGTACGGCAGAGACCGCAGCCGCGGCGTATCCAGCGAGCACACCGGCATCGTTCACGGAGACAGGGTGCCTGCCGCCATCGACGAATACGGCTGCCGGAAAAAGCCCAAAGAATACACCCGGCTCGAGTTCAACGAGAAGGCCGAGCCCATGAGCGACAAGCGTGCGGATGAAATCAGCGTGAACTTCTCCACGCGCACCGACTGGGAGACCAAGAAGTGGACCTACGATCCGGAAGACGGACTCTATCACACGGACAATTTCAAGAACAAACTGACCAGAGAAAATCTGCTGATCCTCAATGACAAAACCGAGTACATCACCAAGGAGAACTATGAAGGTCCCGGCGGCGCATCCAGCGTTACCTACTGCGACTATGCCCTCGGCGGCGGCACCGGCAAGCTCATCAGCGAGGGCACCGTCAAGGATATCCAGTGGAAGAAGAAGGGCGGCAGGCTCCTCCTGATCGACACCGCGGCCACCGAAGCCGAACAGGCGAAAGCCGACGCGGAGAACGAGGGTAAGGATCCGGAGGATCAGGTCAAGGCCAGACCTGTCGTCGCCAAACTGAACCCGGGCAAAACCTGGATCGGCTGGATATCCAGCAACAATGGCGGGAATTTCGAGATCATCGCTCACGATCAGGGAGAATCCTCCGATGACGCCGGTTCCGACTCCGGCGACAGCAGCGGGGAGTAGTCCGGCTCGCCGTGAACGGCCGCGCCATCCCACATCCGGAGAACAGCGGAAGAGTTGTCGTGCCGAAGCACGGTGACTCTTCCGTTTTTTCTTTGTCCCTCCGGCTTCCTCCGCCGCGGTCATTGACACGCTTTCCGTTGATGTATAGAATGAACCTGTCAGAAGGTTTCCCGAAAACCGAAGGAGAAAACGATGATGAGAACGGAAAAAGCAGAAACTTCCGCCGGGCAGATCGTACTGCGATTGCTGTGCATCGCGGTTATGGCCGCCGCCTGGTGGACGCTGGCGGGACAGCCGGCTCACGCGGCAGGTGATTTCATCATTAAGGATTATGACATTCAGATGCAGGTCAACGAAGATGACACCTATACCATTACGGAAACGCTGAACGTCCGCTTCACGGCGCCCAGCCACGGCATCTACCGGGTAATTCCCACAAAAACCGTCCTTTTCCGGGACGACCAGCAGTCCCGGTTCTACGGAAAGGTGAAGGATTTCCAGATGATCTCCGGGCAGCCCGTGGATAAGAAAAAGGGTGATGATGCGTGGTATTTCAGGATCGGCGATCCCGACCGGTACGCGGATGAGGATACGGTCTACAAGTATTCGTATGTCTTCGATATGCGGGGCGATCACCTGAAGGGAGCGGATGAGGTTTATTACAACATGATAGGCACCTCCTGGGAAACCCCCGCCATCGAGCACGTCACTTTCCGGGTTGCTTTTCCGAAGGACATTGACATGAACCGGGTGGGCATCAGAACCGGATACGATGTGGCCGTCCCCTTCACCTCCGACGGCAGGCGGGTGATCCGGGGGAAAACGACAGAGAACGTACTGGGCGGCCTGACGATTCGCGCGGTTCTGCCGGAAGGATACTTCACCAGGCAGGCTTCCGGCTCAGGCCTCCTGCTCTATCTTCTGGCCGCGGCGCTTCTGGCGGTGACGGGCGCGGGATTTATGCTCTGGCGCAAGTACGGCCGGGATCCGCAGCTCGTGGAAACCGAAGAGTTCTATCCGCCGGAGAGACTGACCCCTGCCGAGGTGGCTTATCTGGACGAAGGAGAAATCGCGCCAAACCAGATCACCAGTCTGCTGCTGTCTCTGGCGGACAAAGGTTATCTGAAGATTGTGGAAAACGTTACGGTTCAGGGGCGGAAAAAGAATAACATCAATTCCGAGTATGAGATCGTCCGCCTGAAGGAATACGACGGCGATTCGGAAGACGAACGGGTCTTCATGGACGGACTCTTTGACGGCGGCAACCGCGAAACCGTAAACCGGAAAGATCTGAAGGGCAGCTTCTACCAGACGCTGAACACCATCAGGACAGAGATCAGGCACAGATATGCGGGACAGCTCTACGATAAAAAGGCTGCGGACATCTCGTCCGGTCTCCGTCTGATCGGCATAATCGGTACAATTGCCCTGTTTGTCATTTCCAAGCTGCTCAACGGCAGTCCCTTCATCGTGAACAACGGCGATTTCCTGATCTACTGCGTCTTCGCGGTGATGGAAATCGCGCTGCCCGTCATCGGATTCTGGGGCCTGGCCGACTGGATCAACAAGCCCCGGAAAAAAATGTTCTCCATGATTCTGGGCTTTGTCGGCTGGGGACTGATGATTCTGATCGGCCTGGGGCTGGCGGCGATCCTTGACACCTGCATGGGCAGCCAGATTCCCGCCTATATCCTCGGTATGGCGGCGGTGTTCCTGCTGAATCTGATGGCCGCCCTCTGTGAGAAGAGGACCGAAAAGTACTCGGAGATTCTGGGAAAGATCCGCGGATACAAGCGCTTCCTGAAGGTGGCCGAAAAGGACCGGATGGAAATGCTGGCCGAGCAGGATCCGGATTACTACTATAAGAACCTGGCCTTCGCTTTCGCCTTGGGCGTAACCGCAGTCTACGCAAAGCGGTTCGCCTCTCTGGCCTCCAGACCGCCGGAGTGGTATGATTCCCCGGCGATGTACACGACAGGCTCTGCTTTCAACGCCATGCATATGACGGACAGCATGAATAGTATGATGTCCAGCGTGAGCCGTTCCATGGTATCCTCGCCATCCAGCAGCGGAAGCGGCGGAGGCGGATCCTTCTCCGGCGGCGGAGGCGGAGGCGGAGGCGGAAGCTGGTAGGCCTCTTGCTGCCGGCGGAAGAACGATAACTGACCATAACGAAACGGAGCTGAATAATGAGAACCGATCCCACATCCTTTGATTTTGCCAAATGGAAAAAATGTATGACCGAGGTGCTGAACGAGACGCCGGATCTCCTTC
>JAUNRL010000069.1:0-1986 GCA_030535715.1 Bacillota bacterium | reverse complement strand
GCCAAATGGAAAAAATGTATGACCGAGGTGCTGAACGAGACGCCGGATCTCCTTCTTTCCGAGGGAGACCGCCAGGGCGAGCCGGCGCTGCGCGAGCAGATCGCCGAGTATCTCTACCGGTCGAGGAGCGTTGTATGCGAACCGAAACAGGTCATCATCAGCGCGGGTACCCAGCAGCTGATCAACCATCTGGCGCGGATTCTCAGGCGCATGGACATTGAGCACGTCTGCACGGAGACCCCGGGATACACGCCGGTCCGGAGCACCTTCCGGGACTGGGGATTCAGCATCAGCAGCATTCCGGTCAAAGGCAACGGCATCGAAATCGAAAAGCTGCCAACCAACATCCGCACGGCTGCCTACGTCTGTCCTCAGAATCAGTTCCCCACCGGGGCGGAGATGCCCGCGGACCGCAGGCGGCTCCTGATGGACTGGGCCCAGGCCAACGACAGCCTGATCATCGAAGACGACTACAACAGCGAGCTGCGCTACGCCGGCGATCCGATCCCCGCGCTGCAGGGGCTGGACAAAGGCCGGCGCGTGGTCTACATCGGCTCCTTTACGCCGACCCTCTTCCCCGCCGTTCGCATCAGTTACATGGTGCTGCCCCTGCCCATGGCGGAGATCTTTGACGCCTTCAAGGAAAAATATACCCAGACCTGCTCCAAAACCGAGCAGCTGACCCTGGCGCGCTTCATGGCAGAAGGCTGGTACCGGGATAACCTCCGTCGCGTCCGGGATCTGTACGCGAACAAGATCCGCGAAGCTCTGGCCGCCATCAGCGATTACGGCAGCCCCGGCAGCTTCATGACCGCAGAGACCACCCAGTCCGGCATCAGCATCATCCTGAAGATTGATACCCACGCCCGCACCGTCAGCGAAGGCACAACCGGCACAGCGCGGACCGACGAAATCTGCCGGGAGATAACCGGCCGGATGATCAAAGCCGCGGAAACACTGGGCGTCAAGATCCGGGGCATCAGCCAGCTGAGCCATGACGGACAGATCTACCTGATCTTCTACTACGATCAGATTCCCCTGGAGGAGATCCGCGAAGCCATCCGGGATATGATCCTGGAATTCAAGTCCGTCGTCATGATGGGCGCACTGAACATGCCGTCCGTCTATGAGGTCATACGTCTTACCGGCGGTCAGCCCCAGTTCCTGCCCGAGCATTATCAACGGCTGGAGAACTCCCTGGGCAGCATCGGCATGGCCGCGCCCTTCTCCTGTGAGAAGCTGGCCAAGAGCATCCGCGAACTGGCCGAGGAGGGCGGGATTTCCGATCACAACCTCAAACTGGAAGTGGACGTCAGCGGGCATTCCATTCTCTATCTGGCTCCGACCCATTACCCTTCAGCGGAGCAGTACGCCGGGGGCGTCCGCACGGAACTGTTCCGGGGTGAGCGAAAGAACCCGAACATCAAAATGATGGATCAGGCCCTGCGGGACGCGACCAACGCGGCCATCAAAGAGCGCGGACTGTATGAGGTCATCCTCGTGGACCGGGACGGAAACATCACCGAGGGCAGCCGCTCCAACGTCTTCTTCATCAAAAAAGGAGAGGTCTTCACCTCTCCCCTTCATCAGGTTCTTCCCGGTGTCACCCGGGGCAAGATCATCGATATCGTCCGCAGCCGGGGCATCACCGTTCATGAGGTCCCCCTCGCCGCGGCGGACATCGGCTCATTCGACGCCGCCTTCATCAGCGGCACCTCGCCAAAGGTTCTTCCCATCGCCTCCGTCGACGACGACGCTTACGATGTGAACCATCCGCTTCTGCGGGACATCATGCGCTGGTACGACGAGGCTTTCACAGCCGACGCATTGTCGCATACGGATTCATTCTTCATCCAGAATCCTGCCTAACTTGAACCTGCACATCTCCTCCTCCATGATATTCTGGATTCTCATGATCTCACGGTGAATCCTGCAGGGATGATCCGGCCGATTGCGGCTGCACTCCTCCTTCATACAGTGAAGTAC
>JAUNRL010000068.1 GCA_030535715.1 Bacillota bacterium | reverse complement strand
TGGGCTTCCGGAAGAATCAGCCGGAAGGTGGACGGCCGGTCACCTACGGTCTTTGCCACTCTTTCCCAGTATTCGGGCTGAGAGGTGAACTGGTCGCAGGCAACCACTGCCCAGGTTTCATAGTTGCCGGCTGCCGGCAGCAGAATGTCTGCCGGAGAGAATCCTGTTTTCCTCATGATACTCTTCCTTTCTGTTGTCATAATGACCTGTGCTGCAGCTGATATATGGTTTACCACATAATGATGGCGCGCACCGGACAGACCGGCGCGCAGTATCCGCAGGTCAGGCAGATCTGATGGTCCACATCGGCCAGCCCCTGCTCGTTTCGGTAAATCGCTTTGTTCGGGCAGCGTTTGATGCAGCTGCCGCATCCCTCGCAGTCACCCTGATCGATATGGATCCGCTTGTGACTGATGTCGGGAGCATAGCTTTTCTCCAGCGTTCCCTCGGCGTATTCGCAGAGCCGGTCGATCTCCTCCCGGCTGCCCATGCCAACCATAATGGAATGTACGCCGATATCCCGGACGTAATCCAGGGCCATCCGGTAATTGCCCGACAGATTGCCGCCGCCAAAGGCTTTCATGGCGTAGACGCCCTTTTCCCGGGAAAGACAAAGCCGGATGGCATCCGCCATATCCTCCGCCCTGCCCGGGCCGGATCCGCAGCGGATACCCAGACCCGCATAGTTGATCAGCGGGAAGACGATATCGCATTCGTCCACCTCCGCCAGACGCCGGACCACATCCACGTGATGGGTCGATACGCCGACGGCGCCGATGACTCCCTTCGCCTTATAGTCCAGAAGGCACTGCCAGGCCCCCTGCCGCTGCTCCCAGTCCGGATCCTGCCGGACTTCGTGCAGTTTGAAGATATCCACATAGTCCGCATCCAACTGCTCCAGGCATTCGCGGATCGCGTCCTCCATGGCTTTATAGGAAAAGTCCAGACATTTGCTGGCAATGACCGGACGGTCGGGATTGCCTTTGCCCATGTCCAGATCCCGGAAGGCCTCCCGGATACAGGGGTAGGTCTCATAGCACTGAGCCGTGTCAAAAAAGCGAATTCCCCTGTCGTAAGCATACCGCACGATCCGTGCGCCCTCCTCCAGGGGTAAATCAAGCTGGGTACCCCCGATGGTCAGAACACCCAGACCAACGGGGGTTACCTGAATATCCGACTGTCCGAGTGTGACGCTGCGCATACCGTCCTCCCCGACGTACTGCCGATGAACTACCGGTTCTTCCACTCGGCTTTTCTCTTCTCCAGGAACGCGGAAGTGCCTTCCTTCATGTCTTCCGAAGAGAACGGAATGCCGAAGGCGTTGATTTCATAAGCTGACGCGCTCTTCATGTCGATATCATAGCCGTTGTTGATCACATTCTTGGCCAGAGAGACGGCGATGGGCGCCTTGGAGGCGATGGTTTCCGCCACTTTTCCGGCTTCCGCCATGAGCTCTTCCGGCGCGGCGACCTTCTCCACCAGACCGATCCGCAGGGCTTCCTCCGCGCCGATCATTTCCGCGGACAGGATCATGTACTTGGCCATGCCCTTGCCCACCAGACGGGGCAGACGCAGGTTGCCGCCGAATCCGGGAATCAGCCCCAGGTTTACCTCCGGCTGGCCGAATTTCGCTCTTTCCGAGGCAATGCGGATATCGCAGGCCATGGCCAGCTCACAGCCGCCACCCAGAGCAAATCCGTTCACCGCCGCGATGACCGGTTTCTCCAGGTTTTCGATCCGGTTCATGGTGCGGTGGCCCTTCTCTCCGAAAGCCCGGCCTTCCACGCTGTTGAGCTTCGACATTTCCCCAATGTCCGCGCCGGCGACAAAGGCCTTGCCTTCACCGGTCAGGATAGCAGCCCGGATGTTCTCATTCTCGCCGATTTCCCCAAAGGCGTCATAGAGCTCGTCCAGTACCTGGCTGTTCAGTGCGTTCATGGCCTTCGGCCGGCTGACGGTCACGGTGGCGATGGCGCCGTTTACTTCATATTTAATGGTTTCGTACATTTCGATGTCTTCCTTTCGTAAACAATATCTCGTAGATGAAATTGCTTTTGCTGTCCCTATTCTACCACGCGTCCCAGCGGAATGTAAACCATTCTGCGGGGCGGATTGGCCTGAATTCCGCCGCGATGACGATGACCCCGCCCAGCATCTGCCGTCCGGAGATGGCAACAGATGCTGTCATGGGGCATTCCTTCTAAAGAGACGGCCCGCCGGAGCGAACCGTCTCACGAACTGCTAACGGTAACGGTTGATTATGGGTTTAGTCCGTCGGGTTGGCCGGTTTGGGCAGACGCTCGGCGATGACGTTCATCAGACTGTCGGTGCAGGTGATGGGATCGGCGAAGACCTCTCCCTCTGCCGGCTCCAGAGTGATTTCTTCCGGAACAAGGACGCCGCCCAGAATTTCTTCCAGAGAGGCATACTTGTAGGCCGGAACCGTATCGTCCATCTCCTCGGAGATGTCTTCCGTATCCACCCATCCGAAGTCCTCTTCGAAGACCTCCGCGATGGCCGCGGCAACTTCCCAGTTGGACAGCTCGACATCCTCGTCAATAGCTGCTTCAACGATCTGCAGACGGCGTTCCGTATTGGTGTAGGTGCCGTCAGTGGATGCGAATCCCGTACCCGGAATGACGATATCCGCCCTGGCGGCCAGAGACGTCATGTGGGTATCGCATACAGCCAGGAATTCCAGCGCTCCGGTATCGATATCGGCCTCCTCGCCGAAGACCAGCAGGGCCTTGACGCCTTCCAGCGCCTCCGCGCCGTCGGTGATGCCCAGATCGATCAGACCCTGAGAATTGTTCTTGGGCTTGATCTGCAGGATACCGTCTCTGGGGCTGCCGATGTGTCCGGAAACCGCCGCGATGTCCGCGATCAGTTTGGCCGCATCCTGAGAAATCAGGTTCTGGTTAAACAGGACCATGGCCTTTTTCGCGCCCAGGTAGTCGGCAGCGATCTTTGCCGCTTCCGCGCTGACTTCAACGTCAGCCAGAGACGCCGCGAAGTCGTCATAGCCTTCCAGTCCTTTGCCCCTGCCGCTGTCGATGAGCGCTTTGGCCACCTGCTTCAGGAAGCCCAGATCGTCAGCGTAGATCTCATCGGTCAGGAAGCGGATGTGCTGTTCAAATCCCGTCGGGTTGATCAGCGCCACCTTCGCGCCGCGCTCATGAGCCTGCTTCATCTTCAGCTCGATAACCGGATTGTCCACGGTATTGTAGCCGACCGCCAGAATATAGTTGGCGGAAAGCAGTTCATCGATGGTATTGGGGGAAGCGTCGATGCCGAAGACCTCCTTCAGGCCGCTCTGCCGGTTGTTCATGCAGAAGACCTTGGCGCCGATGACATCGGCCATCTTCTTCATGGCATACGCTTCCTCGTTGGTGAACCGGTCGGAGATGGATACGCCGATGGCGTTTTCCCCGTACTTGGCCTTTACCGTCTGGAGCGCCTTGGCGATCCGGACCAGGGCGTCATAGTATTCCGCTTCACGGAAATCGCCGTTTTCTTTGA
This sequence comes from Bacillota bacterium, assembly GCA_030535715.1. Lineage (GTDB taxonomy): Bacteria > Bacillota > Clostridia > Peptostreptococcales > Anaerovoracaceae > Lentihominibacter. The sequence goes on along the minus strand of JAUNRL010000068.1, from coordinate 2,611 downwards.
TCAAAGGCAATTCCAGCTTGTCCTCGAGCATGGAGCAGTCAAAGCCCCACTTGCCTTTGCCGCAGGCCAGGCCGGCGTTGACCGCGCCTTCCTTGTCGGGATTGGCCTTGATCAGCATATCACCGCAGGACTCCAGCTTCAGACTGCAGCCGACGGAACAGTAGGCACAGGTGGTGTCGGTTTCCACGGTTTCCACCGGAACTTCCTTGATCATGGAGGTTCTTTCCTGCAGCGCGCCCGTCGGGCAGACGCTGACGCACTGTCCGCAGGAAACGCAGCCGGATTCGATCAGCGGTTTCTCCATGTTGGGCTTGACCACCGTGTCAAAGCCTCTGTGCACCAGGCCCAGGGCGCCGATGCCCATGACCTCGTCGCAGACACGGACGCACAGACCACAGAGGATGCACTTGTTGGGATCTCTGACGATGAAGGGATGCTCATCCGCATAGTCGATGGTGTTCTTGTCCCCCGCAAACCGTTCGGGCTCCACATCGTACTGGTGAGCAAGGTCGATCAGCTTGCACTCGAAGTAGTCGTGGCATCCGCACTCCAGGCAGCGGCTGGCTTCCTGCTCCGCTTCCTCGGGGGTAAACCCGTCGGGGATAACCTCACTGAAGTTGCCTTTGCGCTCCTCGGCGGAAAGCTGTTCGATCTTCGGACGGCACTGCCGTTCCCTGTCTTCAAAAGTCTTTTCGGTGATGTCATCGCGAGTGACGAAATACGGTTTTTCGTAACGAATGGTTTCACCGGCCAGATAGGCGTCGATGATCCCGGATGCCTTCTTCGCGTCGGCAATCGCCTCCACCGCGATGCTGATCTTGTCGTTGCCGCAGTCGCCGCCGGCGAATACGCCGGGGATGCTGGTCATGAAGGTCTCCTTATCGTAAGCGATGGCACCCTTTCTGGTCTTGTCACACTCGAACAGGGACGCGTCCACCGCCTGGCCGATGGCCAGAATCATGTTGTCCAGAGCGATCTTCTCGGTCTTGCCTTCGATGGGCACGGGCCGCCGTCTGCCGGATTCATCGGGTTCGCCCAGTTCCATGCACTGGAGGATAACCTCTTTGATGTGTCCGTTCTCATCCTTGATGATCTCCAGCGGATTGGTCAGGTTCTTGAAGATGACGCCTTCTTCCTCCGCCTCTTCGATCTCGATCATGTCCGCCGGCATCTCATCCTTGGTCCGGCGGTAGATGTTATAGACTTCCTTCGCGCCCAGACGAACCGCCGTCCGGCAGGCGTCCATGGCCGTGTTGCCGCCGCCGACGATGGCGACCTTCTCGCCCAGCTCAATGGGCTCGTTGCGGACAACCTTGCGCAGGAAGTCGATGCCGCCGATGACGCCGTCCGCGTCCTCGCCCGGACAGCCGACACCGGTGGAAATCCAGGCGCCGATGCCCAGTAGAACCGCATCGAAGTCATCCTGAATGGACTTGAACGGAATATCGACGCCGATCTTCGTGTCGGTGATGATGTCCACGCCCATCTGCTCGATGGTATCGATCTCATCGTCCAGCTCCGCCTTGGGCAGTCGGTACTCGGGGATGCCATAGCGCAGCATGCCGCCGGCCTTGGGCATGGACTCGAAGATGGTTACGTCGTGGCCCATCTGCCGCAGGAAATAGGCCGCGGACAGACCCATGGGGCCGCCGCCGATAATGGCTACGCTCTTGCCCGTATCCGGATCGCACTCCGGAACGTATTTCTCGCCGGCCAGATCCACATCGGAAGCGAATCTCTTCAGGGATTGGATGGCGATGGGCTCATCGATCAGGCCGCGCCGGCAGTCATCTTCGCAGGGATGGGGGCAGACTCTGCCCAGGGATGCCGGGAGCGGAATTCTGTCCTTGACCAGCTCGTTGGCCGCTTCGTACTCGCCGTTGGCGATCAGACCCACGTAGCCCTGGCAGTCGGTGCCTGCCGGGCAGGCCAGCACGCAGGGCGGCCGGCAGTCGCCGGTATGGTTGGAGAGCAGCAGCTCCAGGTTGGTCTTTCTGGATTCGATAACCCGCTGGGTATTGGTCCGGATCACCATGTCCGGAGCGATCTCCGTGGCGCAGGCCTTGCACAGCTTGGGGTTGCCTTCCACCTCGCACATGCAGATGCCGCAGGATCCGTAGATTCTTGTCCGTTCGTCGAAGCAGAGAGTCGGAATGAAAATATCGTTTTCTCTGGCAACTTCCAGGATCGTCTGGCCGACAACGCCGGTAACTTCTTTGCCGTTGATATTCAGTCTGAATTTATTCATTGTCTTTCCTCCTCTCTCTTATTCTTTGATGACTGCGCCGAACTTGCAGTGATCCATGCATTTGCCGCACTTGATGCACTTGTCCTGATCGATCACGTGCAGCTCTTTGACCTTGCCTTCGATGGCGTCCACCGGGCAGTTTCTCGCGCAGAGGGTGCAGCCCTTGCAGGCGTCGGTGATCTTGTACTGGATCAATGCCTTGCAGGATTTCGCCGTGCACTTCTTGTTGTAGATATGATCCTCATATTCATTGCGGAAGTACCGGATCGTGGTCAGCACCGGGTTGGGCGCCGTCTGGCCCAGACCGCAGAGGGAACCTTCCTTGATCTTGAGACGGTACTCACGAAGGAGCAGATGACCGCA
>JAUNRL010000067.1:1646-6247 GCA_030535715.1 Bacillota bacterium | reverse complement strand
CGAACGCCGCAGCGATAAACACGTTTTCCGCCAGCGAAAGGTTCTTCTCCATATCGAATCCCTGTCCCGCCGCGATACAGCACGTCAGCTGGTATGCGCCGTAACCAACCACAAGCCCGACAATCGTCAGGATCGCCTTGAACAGTTTTTGCAGCATATTTCTCACCTCCTTTCCATCAGAACAGGGCCCCCGCAGTTGATGATTCCCACCGCCTGCGGGGGGCATAACCTAAATCGCGTCTTCGATTCGCTGCCGCGCTTCCTCCTCGTCAATATTGAAGACGAGCATGAATTCGCTCTGCAGAATCCGTCGGACGTTGGACAGCATTTTCTTCTCGCCGGCGGACAGACGGTTTTCTCTGTCCACCCGGGTCAGATTGCGGACGATCTCCGCGACCTGATCGATCCGGCCGGTTTTGATCTTCTCCATATTTCCCCGGTACCGCTTGTTCCAGTTGCCGGTCATGGGTGTGGATTCCTGCCGGAGAATCTCTACGGCTGCCTCCGCTTCCTCCCGGGAAACCACCGGACGGACGCCGACCATGTCGCTGCTTTCCACAGGGATCATCACCTGCATGTCCCCGATGGGGACATGCAGGATATAGTACTCCTTGATGCTGCCCAGTATTTCGCGTTTTTCGATGGATTCGATTACCCCCGCCCCATGCATGGGATAGAGGATGCTGTCGCCTTTCTGGTACATCATTATCCCTCCTGGTCATACCTATGTAGTATTATACCACAAACTATGCTATGATAAATGGAAAGAATACACATAAGTCCTTCACATACGTACGGTATCCTTTATCCAAAAGGGGGCGCGATATGGCAAAAATTCTGGTAGCAGACGACGAGCAGAAGATCCGGGAGGTCATCCGGGAGTATTCCGAGTTCAACGGACACGAAATCACGGAAGCCGCGGACGGGATGACCGCCGTCGGCCTGTGCAAGCTCAACGATTACGATCTGATCATCATGGACATCATGATGCCGAAGCTGGACGGATACTCCGCCTGCAAGGAGATCCGCAAAACCAGGGATATCCCTATCATCATGCTGTCGGCCCGCAGCGAGGAATACGACAAGCTCTTCGGGTTTGAACTGGGCATCGATGATTACGTAGTCAAGCCCTTCAGCCCCAAGGAGCTGATGGCCCGGATCAACGCCGTGCTGAACCGGCGAAGCCAGACGGTCAAACCGACAGAGCAGGTCATGCGCTTTGACGGACTGGAGATCAACATTCCGGCCAGAACGGTGGCCATCGACGGAGAAAAAGCGGAACTGACCCCCAGGGAATACGACCTTCTGTTCTATCTGGTGGAGAACAGAAACATCGCCCTGTCCCGGGACAAGCTGCTCTCGGACATCTGGGGCTACGATTTCTTCGGTGATGACCGGACCATCGATACGCACATTAAGAATCTGCGCAACAACCTGGGCAAGTACCGGGATTACATTGTCACACTGCGGGGGGTGGGTTACAAATTTGAAGCTTAAGCCGGACGTTCGGAGCATCAACTTCAAAACCTTTGTCTATTTCGTCCTCTTTGCCGGCACGCTGATGCTTCTGCTCTGGGCACTGCAGGTTCTGTTTCTGAATAATTTTTACGGAATTATGAAGAGCAGCCAGACAAAAACTGTCGCCAGCGAGCTGCAGCACTCCTACCTGCACAAGGATCAGGAAAACTTTTTCCTCGACATTTCCAACCTCTCCCGTTCTTATGACCTGAACATCTACGTCATCACCTATTCGGGCGGTCTCCCCATTCTGGTCTACACCACGCCGGGGGACGACATTCGTGACGATTACAGCACGGCGATTCAGAGTCTGTACGGACAGATCCGGGAGGATGGAATCGGCTCGGCGGAACTGGATCAGACCAGCGGCACCATGCCGAAGAAGATGTTCGCCTATGCCAGCGTTCTGAATCAGGCCGGCTGCGGCGACGATTACGAGGACGCGGTGGTTCTGTATGTCTTCTCGCCGCTGCGGCCGGTCACCTCCACGGTGAAGATCATGACCACCATCCTGATCTACGTCACCATCATCTCACTGATTCTGGCCTGCATTCTGTCCCTCTATCTGTCCACCCGCATCACCCGGCCCATCCGCAAGATCACCCGCTCCGCGGAGCGACTGGCCCACGGGGAATACGGGGTGGTCTTCAAAGGCGGTCATTACACGGAGATCAACAATCTGGCGGACACCCTGAACAGCGCCTCCATCGGGCTGGAGAAGTCCGATCTCATGCAGAAGGATCTCATTGCCAACGTGTCCCACGATCTGCGCACGCCCCTGACCATGATCCGCTCCTACGCGGAAATGATCCGGGACATCTCCGGGGAGAATCCCGAAAAGCGCGACCAGCATCTGCAGGTCATCATCGATGAGTCCGACCGGCTGAACAATCTGGTTGAAGACCTGCTGACCGTCTCCCGGCTGCAGTCCGGCAAGCTGAGCCTGGAACAGGAGGAGTTCAGCCTGACGGATACGGTCAGCGCCATCGTCAGCACCTATGACATCATGGCGGATCAGGGCTACCGGTTCACGGTAGACTGCCCGCTGGACTTCATCGTCTACGGGGACAGGGACAAGATCAGGCAGGTGGTCACCAACCTGATGACCAACGCCATCAAATTCTGCGGCAATGACCGCCTCATTTCCGTTTCACTGAAAAAACGGGGGCGGGCCGTCCGCTTCAGCGTGGAGGACCACGGTCCCGGCATCGCCGCCGAGGATCTGGATCACATCTGGGAACGCTACTACCGTTCCAGTTCCAATATGGTCCGCTCCGCTGAAGGCTCCGGTCTGGGCCTGTCCATCGTCAAGGAAATTCTGACGCTGCACAAGGCGTCCTTCGGGGCGGACAGCACCCTGGGACAGGGCTCCACCTTCTGGTTCGAGATGGATATTGTCCGAGCGGAGAAACTGACCGAGGAGGATAACCCCAATGGCTAAGAAAGTGAAGACGGTATTCGTCTGTCAGGAATGTGGCTACGAAAGCACCAAATGGATGGGCCAGTGCATCTGCGGCGCGTGGAACTCCATGGTGGAGGAAAAGATCGTGGAAACCGACGAAAACGATCGTTGGCGCAGAGTCGCCGGCGGAGGCAAAGGCAACTCCGGCGGAGCAGGCGCCCCGGGCGGCACGTCCGGCCGCGCGGGAAGGCCTTCCCGTCTCCTGGATGTGTCCTCCGAGGAAAGCGCCCGGATCGACACCGGCATCGGCGAGCTGAACCGCGTCCTGGGCGGCGGCCTGGTTCCCGGTTCCCTGACCCTGATTTCCGGCGAGCCGGGTATCGGCAAGTCCACCATCATCATCCAGGCGGCCGCCCGCATTGCGAATTCAACCGGCGCCGTCCTCTACGTTTCCGGCGAGGAATCGGAGGAACAGATCAGGATGCGGGCCGACCGGGTCTGCGGCGATCTGTCCGAAAGACTCTTCATTCTGGCGGAAACCAACATGGAGAACATCAGCGCCGTCTGCCAGAGCATTTCCCCGGCCTTTCTCATCGTGGATTCCATTCAGACCATGTACACGGCGGACCTGGAATCCGCGCCGGGCAGCGTGTCCCAGGTTCGGTCCTGCGGCGGCGAGCTCATGCGCATCGGCAAATCCTTCGGCATCCCGGTGTTTATCGTCGCCCATGTGACCAAGAGCGGCGATCTGGCCGGTCCCCGGATTCTGGAGCATATGGTGGACTGCGTCCTCAGTTTCTCCGGCGACCGGACCCACGAGATGCGGATCCTGCGGGCGAACAAAAACCGCTTCGGTACCACCAGCGAAATCGGCGCCTTTGAAATGAACTCCCGGGGACTGATGGAAATCGAGAACCTCTCCGGCCTCCTCATGGAAGAGATGGACCGGGAGAGCGATGGCGCCGTCGCCACCGCGGTCTATGAAGGCACCCGTCCTCTGATCCTGGAAGTCCAGGCGCTCACCTCCCCCTGCGGCGTCGGCTTCCCCCGGCGGACCGCCCTGGGAATCGACACCGCCCGGCTCAACATGATCCTGGCGGTTCTGGAAAAGAAGATGGGCCTGCAGCTGTCGGATCAGGATGTCTACGTCAATATCGTCGGCGGCCTGCGCCCTGAGGGGACCTACACGGATCTGGCTGTGGCGGCGGCCGTAATCTCCTCCTGCCTGGGCAGTCCCCTGGACAGCAAGACGCTGGTCCTGGGCGAAATCGGTCTCACCGGCGATCTGCGTTCGATCCAGAACGCGGAAAAGATCGTGCGGGAAGCGGACCGGCTGGGCTTCTGCCGAGTGATCCTCCCCGAGCGCAACGTCCGGCACCTGCGGGAAATCCCTCCGCACATCCGGCTGCACGGTATCCGCAGCATCGGCGAACTCCGTCCCCTCTTCGGTTAACCGCAGCCGTTCCCGTACAGCCCCTGGCTTCAAAGCCTCCCCTTCATCGTCTTCAGAACTCCGGTGCGGCAGGTTTTCCCAGCCGTTCAGCCCGCAAGTATCGACCGCTTCATCCCAAAGCCGAAAAACTCGCCGAACGGCAACGGGCATATGTATCTCCGGGTCAAGGGGACGAACAAAAGGGTAAGGCTGGTACGCCGCTTTCGGCATACCAGCCTTTGTTTGTTT
>JAUNRL010000067.1:0-1546 GCA_030535715.1 Bacillota bacterium | reverse complement strand
GAACAAAAGGGTAAGGCTGGTACGCCGCTTTCGGCATACCAGCCTTTGTTTGTTTCCGCTGCATGGCGGTTCCGTTATGGACTGCCTTTTCCGAAGCCTATTTGTTCTCCTGCTCTTTCTTGTAGTCGTCGATGATCTTCTGGGCGATGTTGGAGGGAACCTCCTCATAGCGTTCGAAGTTCATGACGAAGCTGCCTCTGGCCTGGGTCATGGTCCGCAGAGCGATGGCATAGTCCAGCAGTTCCGCCTGGGGCGCGTCCGCCATCAGCTTCTGTCCGCCGCCGTGCTCCGGCTCCATGCCCAGAACCGCGCCGCGCCGCGTGGGCAGATCGCCCATAACCGCACCGACAAAGTCATCCGGAACGTGGATTTCCAGCCGCATGATCGGCTCCAGCAGGCAGGGCTTCGCTTCGGCGATGCCCTTCTTGAAGGCCAGGGAGGCCGCGATCTTGAAGGCCATTTCGTTGGAGTCAACTTCGTGATAGGAACCATCGTAGAGGATGGCCCTGACGTTCTGCACCCTGCATCCGGCCAGGGGACCCTTCTCCATGCATTCCCGCAGACCCTTCTCCACCGCCGGCACATAGTTCTTCGGAACGGAACCGCCGAACAGTTCCTCACCGAACTCGAACTCTTCCTCGGAGGGGGAGAAGCGGATCCAGACGTCACCGTACTGGCCGTGGCCGCCGGTCTGCTTCTTGTGCTTGCCCTGCACGTCGGAGTTGCCTTGGATCGTCTCACGGTACGCGATCTTCTGGGGAACGGTGTTGACGTCCACGCCAAACTTATCCTTGAGCTTGTCCTTCATGATGTTCAGCTGGATCTCACCCTGTCCGCCGATCAGCGTCTGGTGGGTTTCGATGTTGTTTTCCAGGACGAAGGACGGATCCTCTTCCATGAGCCGCTTCAGGCCGGAACCCATCTTCTCGTCATCGCCGCTCTTGGCCGGCTCAACCGCCTGGTACAGAGTCGGGGACGGGAATTCCACCTTCGGGAAGCGGATGATATTCGCTTTCTCACAGAGGGTATCGCCCGTCTTCGTGTTCTGCAGCTTGCCGATGGCCACGATATCGCCCGCGGCCACTTCCGGCGCGTCTTCCTGGTTCTTGCCGCGGACAAAGAACAGGGAGCCCAGCTTCTCGTCCCTTTCGGAAGCGGCGTTGTAGATGCTCATGCCGGACTTGATGGTGCCGCTGATGACCTTCGCCAGGGAAATCTTGCCCAGGAAGGAGTCGGCCAGGGTCTTGAAGATGAAGACCGCAGGCTTTCCGGCCGGATCCACCGGAACTTCGATATCCGCGCCGCTGCCGTCCACCGCCGCGTAGGGCGCGTGGTCCGCCGGCCTGGGGACAAAGTCAATGAACTGCTGCAGCACCTCCGCAATGCCGTCGCCAGTCATTGCGGAGCAATTGAACACGGGAACGATGTCGCCCTGGCCGATGCCCGCGGAGAGTCCCTTCGCGAACATCTCGTCGGTCAGTTCCATGTTCTCGAAATAGTATTCCATGAGTTCCTCGTCGGTTCCGGCGATTTCCTCTTCCATGGC
>JAUNRL010000066.1 GCA_030535715.1 Bacillota bacterium | reverse complement strand
GGGGGGGAAGACGGGAAAAGACTCCTTGCCACAGGTTGTCGGCGGTGGTAGAATACCATCTGTAGCGTTTTCGGAGGGCGTTTAACATGCAGGAAAACAAGATGGGCGTCATGCCCGTTGGAAAACTGATCGTCACCATGTCCTGGCCGGCAATCCTGTCCATGATGGTTCAGGCATTTTATAACGTGGTGGACAGCTTCTTCGTTTCTCGGATCGGAACCGATGCGCTGGCCGCGGTTACCTATGTGTTTCCGTTCCAGTTCCTGATGATTGCCGTGGGTGTGGGCACCGGGGTCGGGATCAATTCTCTGATCTCCCGCCGGCTGGGCGCCAAGCGCTTTGAGGAAGCCAATATGGCGGCGAGTCACGGCTACCGGCTGGCCTTTTTCAGCTGGATTCCGTTCCTGATCATCGGGCTGTTTCTGTCCGGCCCCCTCATGAAGTTCATGACGGATACGTCCTATATCGTCAAAAACGGCGAGATCTATCTGTCCATCATCATGATCTGTTCCGTCATGGTCTTCGTCCAGCTGAGTACGGAAAAAATCCTGCAGGCGACGGGAAACATGATTATTCCCATGCTCTGCGGACTGGTGGGCGGCATCGTTAACATCGTGCTGGATCCGCTGCTGATCTTCGGCATGGGACCTTTCCCGGAGCTGGGTGTGTCAGGCGCGGCGGTGGCCACGGTCATCGGACAGGCACTCTCCCTGTGCCTGGGGCAGTATGTGCTCTTCGGCAAAAAACACCCCGTCACGGTGAAGTTCCGAGGCTGGAAATGGGACTGGTCCATCGTCCGGGATATCTACGCAGTGGGCGGGCCGGCGATCCTCATGCAGGGTCTGGGATCTATCCTGCAGTTCTCCATGAACCTGATTCTGGGCAGCTTTACGGAGACCGCCGTGGCGGTTATGGGCATCTACGGCAGGCTCCAGTCCTTCATCTTCATGCCGGTCATCGGTCTGAACCAGGGCGTCCTGCCCATCATGGGATACAACTTCGGCGCGCAAAACCGACAGCGCTTTCTGGAGACATATAAAAAAGGCTTTGCCCTGGCTTTCTGCATTATGTTTCTGGGGTTCCTCGTATTCCAGATGTTTACCGAACCGTTGATCAGAATCTTCAACGCGGAGAATGATCAGGAACTGTTGAGCATCGGCGTGCCGGCATTCAAGGCCATCAGCTGGTGCTTCATGCCGGCATCTTTCGGCATCATGACATCTTCGGTATTTCAGGCATCGGGGCACGGGTTCCTCAGCCTCTGGGGCTCCCTGATCCGCCAGTTCGCAGGCATTCTGCCGCTGGCACTTTTTTTCGCTCGCTTCATGGGACTGCATATGGTATGGTATTCCTTCTCTCTGGCGGAGATTCTGGGAACGCTGTACTTCGCGCTGGTGTTCTATTACATGTACAGAAAGGAATACCGGCGGCTGGGTATCGAACCGGACGAGCGATTTTAGCACATAAGGGAGAAGCTGCAACGCTTTCGTCCTGCGTGAAAATGTACAGCCAATTGGGAAGATGTGTACTAGTCCTCGGCCTGTCGGGAACCCCAGCTGATCCAGTCCTCGATCCCGCCAAAGAGCGGCTCCTCTCTTCACCGAATTTCGATTGCAATAGCCTTGATAATAGTATAGAATATGTTGTCAAGATTTGCTGTAGTTTCTTTCATATATATGTAAAAGCATAAGGAGATCCGTCCGATCCCTGCGCTCGCCGTGGCGACTCCTTCAGGAAAAGAATATGAGATTAGGTATTGACGTCGGATCGACGACAGTAAAACTGGTCTTTCTCGACGATGAGGGAAAGATCATTTACAGCCGCTATGAACGGCATATGTCCAACGTGTTTGATAAGGTGGAGGAACTGCTGACCGAAGCGGAAAAGGAATTCGGCGAAGAGCCGGTGCAGGCGGTCATCACCGGTTCCGGCGGGCTTTCCCTGGCCAGACTGGTGGGCGTGCCCTTTGAACAGGAGGTTATCGCCTGCAGCCGCGCCGTGGAGGATCTGATCCCGGAGACGGATACGGCCATCGAGCTGGGCGGAGAGGACGCCAAGATCACCTTTTATGGACAGACCGTCGAACAGCGGATGAACGGCACCTGTGCAGGAGGCACGGGCGCTTTCCTTGATCAGATGGCGGTGCTGCTGAACACCGACGCGGACGGGCTCAACGAGGCGGCGTCCCGGCATACCCTGATCTATCCCATCGCTGCCCGCTGCGGCGTGTTCGCCAAGACGGACATCCAGCCGCTGATCAACGACGGCGCTAAGATCGAGGATCTGGCTGCGTCCATCTTCCAGGCGGTGGTGGATCAGACCATCTCCGGCCTGGCCTGCGGTCATCCCATTAAGGGGAAGATCGCTTTCCTGGGGGGACCCCTGTCCTTCCTTCCGGAGCTACGCAAGCGCTTCATCGAGACCCTGAAGCTTCAGCCGGAGGATGTGATCTTCCCGGATAATTCCCGTTTCTTCGTAGCCATCGGCGCTGCTTTCCTGGCGGAAAAATACGAAGAGACTACGCTGCCGAAGATTCTGCAGCTGCTGAAGGACTCCGACCAGACCCGGCTGAGGGATACGGTGCTGATTGATCCGTTGTTTAAGGATCAGGCTGACTACGACGAATTTCGTGCCCGCCATGACCGGGCGAAGGTACGGCGGGCAGAGCTGTCAGAGGCCAGCGGAGCACTGTTTCTGGGCATCGACGCCGGTTCTACCACGACCAAGTCCATTCTGATGGACAACGATAAAAATATTCTGTATGCGTTCTACCGGAATAACCGGGGCAAGCCCATCGCCCCCATCATCGAAATGCTGAAGGATGTCTACGACCGGATGCCGGAGGACACATATATCGCCCGCACGGCGGTGACCGGCTACGGGGAGAATCTGATCAAGGCGGCCTTTCGGGCGGACATGGGCGAGATTGAGACCATGGCTCATTACAAGGCGGCCGAGGAATTCCTGTCCGGTGTGGACTTCATCCTGGATATCGGCGGACAGGACATGAAGTGCATGAAGATCAGGGACAATGCCCTGTACAACATCATGCTCAACGAAGCCTGTTCCTCCGGATGCGGATCCTTCATCGAGACCTATGCCAAGTCTGTGAACATGAGTGTGCCCGACTTCGCTCGGGCAGCCCTGTTTGCCAAAGGCCCCGTGGATCTGGGCACCCGATGCACGGTATTTATGAACTCCAAGGTCAAGCAGGCCCAGAAGGAGGGCGCCACCATCGGGGATATCTCCGCCGGTTTATCCTATTCGGTCATCAAGAATGCGTTATACAAGGTGATCAAACTGCGCAATCCCGAGGATGCCGGCGAGAAGATTGTCGTGCAGGGCGGTACATTCCTGAATGACGCGGTGCTGCGCAGCATCGAGCGGATTCTGGGCAAGGACGTGGTTCGGCCCGATATCTCCGGCCTTATGGGCGCCTTCGGCTGCGCGCTGATCGCCAGAAACGGCTGGGCGGAAGGGGAAAAGTCAACCCTTCTCGGCCGGGATGAGCTGGACAGCTTCGAAGTGAAGACGTCCACCACCCGTTGCCGCCACTGTGAAAACAACTGTCTTCTGACCATCAACCGGTTTGCCGACGGCACCCGTCTGATCACCGGCAACCGGTGCGAGAAGGGCGCGGGCCACATGGACGAGGAGTCCCATCTGCCCAACCTGTATCAGTATAAGATGAAGAGGCTATTCAGCTATGAGCCGCTGCCGGAAGAAAAGGCAACCCGGGGTGTGGTCGCGATTCCGCGCGTGCTGAACATATTCGAGAACTATCCTTTCTGGCACACCTTCTTCACGGAGCTGGGATTCTCCGTGGCGCTTTCCCCGCTGTCGAAGAAGTCGATCTACGAACAGGGCATGGACACCATATCTTCAGATACGGCCTGTTATCCGGCCAAGCTGGTTCACGGTCACATCAAGGCCCTGATCAAGGACGGTCACAGGCTGATCTTCTATCCCAGCATCAACTACGAGCAGGTGGAGGATGAGAAGCAGCCGAACCACTACAACTGTCCCATCGTCGCCACCTATCCCGAGGTCATCGCCAACAATATGGATGAGATCATCGAGGAGGAGGGGGTGACTTTCCTGCATCCCTTCCTGCCCTACGATGATGACAGGCGCCTGAAGAAGGAGCTGACGGCAGTGTTCGCGGATATGCATATCCCGGCGGGCGAGATCGGCAAGGCCGTGGATGCGGCAAGAAAAGAAGACGAGCGCTTCCATGCGGACATGCGCCGGGCGGGGGAAGCCGCTCTGCATTACGCCGAGGATCATCACGTCAAGTCCATCGTTCTGTGCGGACGGCCCTATCATGTGGATCCGGAGATCAACCACGGCATTGACAAGATGATCAACACCTTCGGCATGATCGTGCTGACCGAGGATTCGGTGGCCCATCTGGCGAAGCTGGAGCGGCAGATCCGTGTGCTGGATCAGTGGGTTTATCATTCCCGGATGTACCGGGCGGCGGTCTTTGCCGGAACCCGGGACGATGTGGAACTGATTCAGCTGAATTCCTTCGGCTGCGGCCTGGACGCGGTGACTACGGATCAGGTGGAGGAAATCTGCCACAAGAACAACAAGCTGTATACTGTGCTGAAGATAGACGAGGGATCGAACCTGGGCGCGGCCAGGATCCGCATCCGCTCCCTGAGGGCGGCCATGACCGAGCGGGAGATGAACGGGGTGCAGGCGAAGCCGACGAACACGCCCTATGCGCGGCAGATTTTCACGAAAGAAATGAAAAACGAATACACGGTCATGATGCCTCAGATGTCGCCCATCCATTTCCGCCTGCTGGAAAAGATGATGCGTTCCTGCGGATACCGGGCCGTGGAACTGCCGCCGGTGAGCACCAACGCGGTAGAAGAGGGATTGAAATATGTAAACAACGATGCCTGCTACCCGACCATCGTCACCCTGGGGCAGACCATCGCGGCGTTGAAGTCCGGTGATTTCGATCCGGACCGGACCGCGGTATTCATGTCCCAGACCGGCGGACAGTGTCGGGCCAGCAATTACATTTCCCTGCTGAGGAAGGCCCTGAAGGATCTGGGCATGGGGCAGATTCCGGTCATTTCCGTCAATATGGTGGGGCTGGAGTCCAATCCCGGCTTCAAGCTGACCGATCCGAAGCTGATCAGGCGGGGCATGATGGCGGTGCTCTACGGCGACCTGTTCATGCGCGTGCTCTACGCGACCCGTCCCTATGAGGTGAAGAAGGGTTCGGCCAATGAGCTTTATGAGGCCTGGAACCGGATCGCCGAAGAAAACGTGGCCAACGGCAGCATGAAGGAATTCCGGCAGAATATCCGGAGCATTGTAAAGGACTTCGATCAGCTGCCTTTGCGCGACATCAAAAAGCCCCGGGTCGGCGTGGTCGGCGAGATTCTGGTCAAGTACCATCCGACGGCCAACAATGACATCATCGATGTCATCGAGGAAGAGGGTGGCGAGGCGGTCGTGCTGGATCTAATGGACTTCCTGCTCTACGGTATGTATAACAAGGAGTTCAATTACCGACACTTGTCGGGAAGCCGGACCGAGATGATCGCCAACAAAGCGGCAATCCGCTTCATTGAGCACTACCGGGCACCTATGCGCAAGGCCATGCGTGAGTCCCTGCGCTTCCGGGAGCCGGCCCGCATCAAGGAGACGGCGGAGGCAGCCGCCCAGGTCATTTCTCTGGGCAATCAGTGCGGGGAGGGCTGGCTGCTCACCGGCGAGATGGTGGAGCTGATCAGCCACGGCGTGGAGAACATCGCCTGCCTGCAACCCTTTGCCTGCCTGCCGAACCACGTCACCGGCAAGGGCATGATGAAGGCCATGCGCAAGTTCAGCCCGAAGGCCAACATCGTGGCCATCGACTTCGACCCCGGCGCATCCCACGTCAACCAGCTGAACCGCATCAAACTGATGATGACCACCGCACACAAGAACCTGGCCGAGAAGATGGCGGCCGAAGAGCGTGCAAAGGCTGGGAAGACGTCGTAGGGTTTCCGATGATACATTTGATGTGAGAACAGGAACATTGCTATAATGCTTTCTACTACAATCCGATTGGAGTGTTGTCAGCAAGCGTGAAATGGTGTATACTGAAAGCGAAATATTCTAAATGTTAAGGAGGTGTCTTCATGGGAAGACATGGAACAATTGCAGGAAGAAAGGCGGCACAGGACTCTAAGCGTGCTGCAAAGATCACGAAATACTGCAGACAGATCATCGTAGCTGCTAAAGCCGGAGGCGACCCGGATTA
>JAUNRL010000065.1 GCA_030535715.1 Bacillota bacterium | reverse complement strand
GCAATTCTTCCTTTTCATGATTTCCATATATTACCATCACTGGATCAACACAATATTCTTCCATAATCTGGAAAACAGAGAAGCGACAAAAAGGGGGTAACCAAACATGAACAAGACCAATGGAAAACGAAAGCGAATGCGTCTGCTGCTCTATGCGGCCTGCGCCCTGCTCACCGCCGGGATTGCCTTTTCGCCGCCGGCGGCAGACCGGGCCCAGGCCGCCAGAGACTGGGGCGGGAGTATGTGGAAGATCCAGGGCGGACGAAGTTTCGACGGCCAGTCCAGCGGAAACTGGCGGACGGGAATCCGGGCCAGGGCCGACGGCAGCGCAGGCGATACCATCAGCATGGGAACATCCGAATCCGTCTCCAACAGCATTTCCGCGAATTGCGGCATCTCCCGCAGGGTGCTGAACGCCACCTTCCGATTCGATGTCTCCCGGACCTGGTCCGCCAACGCGTCCAAATCCTACGGCCTGTCGGACAGGAAAAAAGGCACCTGGTGGGCGATTCAGTACAAACCGGTGTATAAAAACTATAAGGTCAGGGTGCGGAAATACACATTTGCTGACGGGACATGGAAGAAGACGGCGCGGACCAAATGGATCACCGCCAGGAAGTTTGACTTCTTTGCCTACCGGCTTGTCCGTTCGAAGGCACCGAAATGATTCCGCCTGCGGAACCAGCTGACGGATCGATAAAAAAACGTCACACCGAAACGGTCATAACGATACGTACAGAAAGGAAACAGTACCATGAACAGAACAACGCTGAATACGCGGGAGGCAGCGATCCGGCTCCTCCCCCTGAGCATCACGCTGGCCGCTACCGCCGTGATTCTGCAGAACGCCTCCGCCCTGCGCATGGCGCGGATTCCCGATGATGCTCTGCTTCCGCCGCTGCTGGACTACATCCAGCCGGCCGCTGCCGCGGTGATCATCGCAGGATACCTGCTGTCCGCCGCCATTCTTATTCTGCCAGGTCTTCCCCGCTGGTCGCGCGCCAGGCGTCGGCCCTGCCGTCACGAAGATCATCCAGATTGTACGGCGTCGCCTGATACAGGTAATAGTTCAGCCAGTTGCTGAACAGAAGATTCGCATGGCTTCTCCACCGGAAGAGGATCTCCTCTTCCGGATCGTCATCGCGAAAATAGTTCTTTGGAACCTGAATATCCAGTCCCTTCTCCACATCGCGGAAGTACTCGGACGCAAGGGTACCTTTGTCGTACTCCTGATGGCCCAGAACGAAGATCTGACGGCCGTTCTCCGTGGAAAGAATATGAGGGCCCGCTTCCGGTGAATCGGCAAGAATGCGGAGCCGAGGCTCCCGTTCGATATCCTCGCGGCGAACCTCCGTATGACGGGAATGCGGGGCGTAAAACACCTCGTCGAAGCCGCGCATCAGCGGATTGCGCGGGCGGACAACCCGGTGTTCAAAAACGCCGAAGAGTTTTCTGTCCAGAATGTGCTTGTCGATGCCGTAGTAATAATACAGGGCGGCCTGCGCGCCCCAGCAGATGAACATGCTGCTGTAGACGTGGGTCTTGGCGAATGCAAAGAACGCACAGAGCTCCGTCCAGTAATCCACATCCCGGAAGGGCATCTGCTCCACAGGAGATCCGGTGATGATCAGTCCGTCGAAGTAATCCTCCCGGACATCCTCCAAGGTGCGGTAAAAGGTCCTGAGATGATCCTGGGAAATATGGGTGGACTCGTGGGAATCCATGCCCAGCAGGTTCATCTCCACCTGCAGGGGGCTGTTGGCCAGCACCCGGGCCAGCTGCGTCTCCGTGGCGATCTTCGTCGGCATCAGATTCAGAATGATGATCTTCAGCGGACGGATGTCCTGATTCTGCGCGCGGGCGCGGTTCATGATAAAAATATTTTCCTCTTTCAGCGCTTCCGCCGCGGGAAGCCTGTCCGGAATAATCAGGGGCATTGATGCACTCTCCTTCGGGCCTTCAGCATGCCCGGCTATCGTTTTGCCTGCGTCTATCCTCTCGCTGCCGCAAATCCCTGTTCCAGATCCACCAGGATATCGTCGATATCTTCCAGGCCGACGGACAGACGGATCATGCCACCTTCAATGCCGGCAGCAGCAAGCTGCTCGTCAGTGAGCTGGCGATGGGTTTCGCTGGCCGGATGAAGCACGCAGGTGCGGATATCCGCCACATGCACCTCATTGGAGGCCAGTTTCAGGGAATCCATGAACTTCATGGCCGTTTCGCGACCGCCTTTGATCACGAAGGAAATGACGCCGCTGCAGCCCCGAAGGTATTTTTTGCCCAGCTCATAGCAGGGATCGGATTCCAGTCCGGGGTAGCGGATACTTTCCACCAGATCACACTTCTCCAGGTACTTTGCCACGATTATGGCATTTGTGCAGTACTGCTTCATGCGCACCGGCAGAGTCTCCAGACCAAGGTTCAGCAGGAAAGCGGAATGGGCCGCCGGATAGCAGCCGAAATCGCGCATCAGCTGCATTCTGGCCTTGAGAATATAGGCCATCCTCCCGTAGGTCTCCGTATAGATGATGCCGTGATAGGACTCATCCGGCTCGGTGAGCTCGGGAAAATTGCCTTTGTTCCAGTCGAAATTGCCGGAATCCACGATGGCTCCCCCACCCTGCACCGCGTGGCCGTCCATGTATTTCGTCGTCGAATGCACCACGATATCAGCGCCGAACTCGAAGGGTCTGCACAGGATGGGCGTGGCGAAGGTGTTGTCGATGATCAGGGGTACATTATGCTCATGAGCCAGATTGGCGAATCGCTCAATGTCGAAGACGGTCAGCGCCGGATTGGCCAGGGTTTCCCCGAAGACCAATTTGGTGTTGGGTCTGAACGCCGCCCGGATTTCTTCATCCGTCGCGTTCCGGTCCACGAAGATGCACTCGATGCCCAGCTTCTTCAGGGTGAAGGCGAACAGGTTCACGGTTCCGCCGTAGATCTCCGAAGAACTGATGAAGCTGTCGCCCGCCTGACACAGGTTCAGCACGGAAAGCAGGGATGCCGCCTGTCCGGAGCTGGTGCACATGGCGCCGATGCCGCCTTCCAGCGCCGCGATCTTCTCCTCCACCGCCATGACCGTGGGGTTGGCAAACCGGGAATAGATCAGCGACCGGGCAGGATCGTCGAACACCGCCGCAACGTCCGCGGTGGAGTCGTATACATAGGTCGTGCTCTGCACGATGGGCATGACCCGAGGCTCCGTGTTCTTCGGTTCGTATCCTGCGTGCAGGCATTTGGTGGCGTCTTTCATCCTTGTTTCCTCCCTGTATTCTGCCAAAGAAACTCTTTCGTGTTATGAAAAACCCGCCGGCCGTTGATGATCAACTCTGCAGGCGGGTCTGTCTCTGGTCGGGATGACTGGATTCGAACCAGCGGCCTTTGCGTCCCGAACGCAACGCTCTACCAAGCTGAGCCACATCCCGATGCCTGACCGGCAACGTAGTTGATTGTAACACTACGCCGCATGATGTGCAAGCACATTTTTGCCGGCAGCGGACACCACCATCTCCCCGAAGGCGGCAGTGTCAGAGCATTCCCCGGTGCCAGGCCTTGGCGCCAATGGAGTCGCTCTGGATCTGGGCTTTGAGTTCGTCGATGCCGGCGAACTTCCTTTCCGGGCGGATCCGGCGGACAAACTCCACGTTGATGTGTTTGCCGTAGGTGTCCTCATCAAAGCTGAAGACGTGGGTTTCGATGTTTTTGGCGTACTCGCCGATGGTGGGTTTGTTGCCCACGTTGGTGACGGACGGGCGGCGCACGCCGTCCACGGTGCAGTAAGTGATGTAGACGCCGTTGGGCGGGGTGACCATGGTCTCATCGATGATCAGGTTCATGGTGGGAAAGCCGATGGTTCGTCCCAGCTGATTGCCGAAAATGACCTCCCCGCCGATGGCGTACATCCGGCCCATGAACTTCGACGCCTCCTCCATCCGACCCTCCCGGATCATCTGCCGGATCAGGGTGCTGGAAACCAGAACGCCGTCGATGGTATAGGGTTCCTGCACATGCAGGCCGAAACCATGGCGTAGGCCCTCGTGCATCAGCACTTCCGGCGTACCGGAAGCCTTGAAACCGAAGCTGTAATTGAATCCGCAGTAAGCCTCCCGGATATGAAGGGTGTCCACGAGAATCGCCTGTACGAACTCCTCAGGATTCATCTGCAGGATCTCTTCCGTGAAGGGAATACTGATCAGATAATCGATTCCCATCTCCTCGATAATCCGGATCTTCTCTTCCGCATAAAGAATATTCTTCACCGGCTCTCCCCGTCCCAGCATCGCGCTGGGATGATTGGAGAAGGTGAACACCGCGCTCGCCAGCCCCACTGCCCGGGCGCTGTGCACTGTCCGGGCGATGATCTGCTGGTGGCCCTTATGCACGCCGTCAAAGTTGCCCAGGGCTACCACGGTATCTTCAATGGGATTAATGTCTTCCAGTGAATGGTATATTTTCATGTTTATCGCTTCGAAACAAAAACCTTGTCCGCCTTCAGCAATCCTTCTTCTCTGTCTTCATAGCCTATCCCCAGAAAGCGTCCGCTTCCTTCTTCGTATACCCGGTACAGCCGGTCGTAACGGCGTCCGCGGGCATTGCGCGGAATTCCGCCGGTCAGCGGGTCTTCCTCCATCGTCGGCATGGCCTTTATCTCCACCCTTCTCCAGCGGGTGGAGTTTCCCCGGGAAAACCAGTCCGTCCTGTCCCGGGGCAGAACCGCTTCGCCGAATCGTTTCAGAAGCGCGTCCGCCGGCAAAAGCAATCCTTCCAGATCACTCTCCCGCGCCGTTTTCACTTCTTCGGGGCTGATGCTGCGGGAAAGATCCAGCGCGCCGGCCGCTGTCCTCCGGAGGGCTTCCATGGCGGCGCCGCAGCCCAGTTTCTTTCCCAGGTCGTGGCAGATGGTCCGTACATAGGTGCCCCGGGAACACCGGACGGAAAAGGTTGCCCTGCCCTGATCCAGATCCACGTTCAGCACATCCAGCCTGCGGATACAGATCTTCCTGGGCGGAATCACCCGATTCACTTCTCTTCCTTTACGGGCATACTCATAGAGATGCTTCCCGTCAATCCGCACGGCGGAAAATACGGGCGGAATCTGCTCGATGATGCCCTCAAAAGATTTCAGTGCGACAAGGACATCCTCCTCCCGGATGCCATCCAGGGGGGCTTCGGTCAGAACGTTTCCCCAGATGTCCTGGGTGTCCGTCGTCACGCCCAGCCGCGCCTGACAGATATAGGTTTTGTCCTCCAGATCCATGTATTCCATGATTCGGGTCGCCTGACCGATGAATACCGGCAGCAGACCCTCGGCCATGGGATCCAGTGTTCCGCCGTGGCCGATCTTTTTCACGTCTTTGAGCCGAAGCGCCCGGCGGCAGACCGCCACGCAGTCGTGGGAGGTCCATTCCCGGGGTTTGTTCAGCACCAGAATCCCGTCGCCGATCATTCGGTCTTATCCTCCAGCGCCCGCAGGATCTCCGCCTTCAGCCGGCCGTAAATCTCTTCCATGGGCAGTTCCGAGCTGAATCCGGCGGCCTTGATGTGCCCTCCGCCGCCGAACCGCATGGCGATGGCTGCCACATCGGCATCCGACTTGGAGCGCAGATTGGCGCGGACACTCGGTCCGTCTTCCTTCAGAAAGGCCGCGATTTCCACGCCGTTAATAACCCGCAGTTCGTCGATCACCGTATCCGCGTGATCCACCTGGGCGCCGCAGGCACGAAAGTCGTCCTTCGTCATCTTTGAGATGACGGCCCTGCCGCCGACAAGGAGTTCCATGGTCTCGAGCGCTTTCACGCAGGTCTTCACCGCTTTCAGATCCTTGCTCTGGAACAGACGGACGTTAACGTAATCGGTGTCCGCACCCAGTTCCTGCAGGTCCGCTGCGATGCGGTGCACCTCCGGTGAGGTGTTGGAATGCATGAAGCAGCCCGTGTCCCCGGCGATCCCGGCATACAGATACTCCGCGCATGTTCTGTCCGGCGGCCAGTTCATCTGCCGGAACAGCCGGTAGACGATCTGGGCCGTGGCGGCCGCTTGAGAATCCACATAACAGTGATCGTAAGGCCACTGAACTGTCCGGTGGTGATCAATGCACAGTGTGGTTTTCCCGGCATAATACGCCTTCTCCCGCCCGGAAATGCGGATGTCCTCACTGCAGTCCACCATGACGCAGAGATCGGGGGAGCCCAGGATACCTGCATCCTGGGTGATCATCCTTCCGTCGGGATCCTGTCCCGGATCCTTCACCGGATCTGCACCATGATCCGCTCCGTCCTCCGGTGTCCCGCTTTCTTCCGGTTCGAAAAACTGG
>JAUNRL010000064.1 GCA_030535715.1 Bacillota bacterium | reverse complement strand
GGCGGCGGACGGGCGCGCAGTCATGGAGTTCGGCACCAGACGGTCCCACGGAACAGCCGCGGCCGTCTACGGGGCGAGGGCATCCTACATCGGCGGATGCGTGGGCACCGCCTGTACCATCGCGGACGAGGAGTTCGGTACGCCGGCTCTGGGCACCATGGCCCACAGCTGGGTGCAGATGTTCGACAATGAGTACGAAGCCTTTAAGAAATACACGGAGATCTATCCCACCAACGCGACCCTTCTGGTGGACACCTATAACGTGCTGAAATCCGGTATTCCAGCGGCCATCAGGGTCTTCAAGGAACTGGATCCGCCCAACAAGGGCGTTCGGATCGACAGCGGCGATATCGCCTATCTGACCAAGAACGCCCGCAGGATGCTGGACGAGGCAGGGCTTGAGGACTGCAAGATTGTCATTTCCAATTCCCTGGACGAGTACATCATCCGCGAGGTCATCTCCGAGGGTGCCTGCATCGACTCCTTCGGCGTGGGCGAAAAGCTGATCACATCCCGGTCCGAACCGGTCTTTGGCGGCGTCTACAAGCTGGCGGCGCTGGAGAAGGACGGGAAGATTCTTCCCAGGATCAAGATCTCCGAGAACACGGAGAAGATCACCAATCCGGGATTCAAAACCGTGTACCGGCTCTTCGACAGGGATACTCACCGGTTGCTGGGCGATGTGATCGCGCTGGATGAGGAAGGTGCGCCCTCCGGAGAAGAGTACGAGATCTTCGACCCCAATGCCGTCTGGAAGCGAAAGAAGATCACCAACTTCTACGCTAAAAACCTGAGGGAGCAAATCTTCAGGACCGGCGAATGCGTTTACGAGAGTCCGGACATCAAGGAGATCCGCGCCTATTGCAGGGAGCAGCAGGAACGGATGTGGGATGAGATGAAGCGGTTCGAGAATCCGCAGACCTACTACGTTGACCTGTCCGAGAAGCTCTTCGCCCTGAAGAACAGGATGATTGAGGAAAGCAAATAACCCGGAAGGGGATCACGGGGACTGCGCCGGCAGTCCCCGTTTTTTTACCGTTTATTGGATGCGTTCAGCACGTTGCTGATCTTGTGGGCGACCATGCCGCGGATAGCGTCGCGGGCGGGGGCCAAGTACTTTCTGGGGTCGAAGTCCGCCGGGTGCTCCACCATGTATTTGCGGATCTCGGCGGTCATGGCTAGGCGCAGATCCGTGTCGATGTTGACTTTGCAGACGCCGTGTTTCGATGCTTCCCGGATCATCTCCTCGGGAACGCCCTGAGCGCCGGGGATGTCTCCGCCGTACTGATTGCACTTGGCGACGAACTCGGGCAGAACCGTGGATGCGCCGTGCAGAACCAGCGGCGTGTCGGGGATCAGCGCATGAATCGCCTTCAGCCGGTCGAAGTCCAGACGGGGCTCACCCTTGAACTTGTAGGCGCCGTGGCTGGTGCCGATGGCGACAGCCAGAGAGTCGACACCGGTCTTTTCGACGAATTCCGCCGCCTCTTCCGGTACGGTGAAGGTGGCGTCCCGGGCGGAGACGTTGACCGCATCCTCGATGCCAGCCAGCTTGCCCAGCTCCGCTTCGACCACTACGCCTTTATCATGGGCGTATTCAACTACTTCCCTCGTCATGCGGATGTTCTCCTGGAAGGGATGCTTCGACCCGTCGATCATGACGGAAGTGAAGCCGTCGTCCACGCATCTTTTGCAGATATCAAAATCCTCGCCGTGATCCAGATGCAGGGCGATGTCGAGCCCTGTGTCAAGGATGGCCGCTTCGACCAGCTTCAGCAGATAGGCCGGCTTGGCGTATTTCCGCGCGCCGGCGGAAACCTGCAGGATCAGCGGGGCGTTTTCCTGCTGGGCGGCTTCCACGATGCCCTGGATAATCTCCATGTTGTTGACGTTGAAAGCGCCTACGGCGTAGTTTTCGTTCAGCGCATTGGCGAACATATCTTTAGTTGTTACAAATCCCATAGTGACCTCCTGTTAATAGTGCCTTTACGGTGTGTTTTCCGACGGTTCTCCGTTGGCGTCGTCCGACCCCGCGGCCTCTCCGTTGGCGTTGGCGTCATCCGAGCCTGCGGGCGCGGCCTGCTGTAGCTGGTCATCGGGAACCGTTTGCTCCATGACGACGGTTTCCGTGGCAAACTGCTCCGGATAATCCATGATCACCGTGACTCGGTCATAGATGACAAAAGCAGCAGTGGCGAGAATGAGAAGAACGATCACCAGATCGTTCTGGCGGTAAATGAAATCCTTGATTTTTTCCACGTGAGATCCTCCTTAAAGATCTTCGATTTCTGCTTTCATTCTAACACATCCGGGGCGGCTCTTGCAATCTGCATCGGGAATTGTTAAAATAACATTCGTATGGTTAAGATCACGATCGGAGCAAACGAGGCCGGACAGCGCACAGACCGTTTCCTGCGCAAATACCTCAGGCAGGCGCCCCTCAGCGCGGTGTACCGGATTATCCGTCGGGATCTGAAGGTCAACGGCCGTCGGGTTCGTCAGGAGACTATGCTCAGGGAGGGAGATGAGCTGGTGCTGTACCTCTCCGGGGAGGAACTGGACGGACTGACCAGACCGGCAAAATCCGTCTCCGTCCGGAAGCAGTTCCGGGTGGTTTACGAGGACGAAGCCGTTCTGATCGCGGACAAGCCGAAGGGTTTGCTAACGCATGGGGATCAGAAGGAAAAGAGCAACACGCTGGTCAATCAGGTCTGCGGATACCTGCAGGAAAAGGGAGAGCACGACCCGGCGGCGGAGAGGACATTCCGTCCCGCACCGGTCAACCGCCTGGATCGTAATACCAGCGGCCTGGTCATCTTCGGCAAGACGGCGGAAGCGCTGCGGCTGCTCACCGCGCTGCTGCGGGAAAAGGATCGGATCAGAAAGTTCTACCTGACCATCGTCTGCGGCCGTCTGGAGAAGGAGCGGGTCATCACCGATGATCTGGTCAAGACGGAAAAAGGCAACTGCGTTCACGTTCGAAAGGGCGGAGAGGAAGGCGGCAAAAGCGCGCTGACCCGGGTGAGGCCCCTGCGCACGGGGAAACGGTTCACTCTGGTGGAGGTGGAACTGATTACGGGAAGGACGCACCAGATCCGTGTCCATATGGCGAATCTGGGCTATCCGCTGGCGGCGGATCCGAAATACGGAGACCCGGCGGTCAACCGGAAGCTGAAGCAAAGGAATCTGACAACCCAGCTGCTGCACGCCGGCCGGCTGGAGTTCGGCGATATGCCGCAGGAACTGAGCGGCCTGTCCGGGAAGAGCCTTGCAGCTCGCCCGCCCGCGGTGTTTCTCCGGGCAGAAAGGGAACTGATCGATGTCGGAATATGAAGGAGGATGGGGAGCCCGAAGAAGGAGGCGCTCGCCCTACGCGGTGGCGGCAGTGCTGGCCATGGTCATGTTCATGGTGATCGCTCCGGAAATCAATGAGGGCCATGCCATGGATCCGACCATCAGGGACGGCCAGTTCCTGGTAGTCAGCAAGTCGTCGTATTCGATCAAGCGAAAGGTTCCGAAGCAGGGCAGAGTGGTTATTCTGAAGAAGGCCCTCTCCCGGGAAATTTCCGATGACAACGTCATCGCCCGGGTCATCGGCACGGACGGTGATCATGTGGTCATCAAGGACGGCAAGGTGTTCGTCAACGATGAGGAATATGTGGCGCCGGGAAATATCCGGGGCGCTTCCGGCAACGTCGACGTCAGGCTGGAGGGGAACGAGGTCTTCCTCCTCTGCGACAACCGGAAGGAAAAGATGGACAGCCGGAACCCGAAACTGGGACTGGTGGATATGCGGCAGATCAAAGGCAACGTCCTGGTGAAGATCTGGCCGCTGTCAGATTTTGGAAAGGTTAAGTAAGCATCAATGAAGGAATTCATTAAGGATATCATCATCGCGCTGCTCATCGTAGCGGCCATCACCCTGGTGATCAAGCCGACCATCGTCAAGGAAAGCTCCATGGAGCCGACTCTTTATGAGAACAACTACCTGATCATCTACAAGCTGGCCTATTTCCACAAGGATCATCCGAATTACGGGGATATTGTGGTCTTCCGTTCCGACATTGACAAGGATGACGGAACGGGCAAAAAGCTGCTGATCAAGCGGGTGATCGGCGTCGAGGGCGACGCGATGACCATTGCTGACGGCAAGGTCTATCGCAACGGCAAGCTCCTGGATGAGCCCTATGTGCACGGACAGATGACCGAGACGCAGCTGGATGAGGATGTGACCGATCTGAAGATCGGCGAGGATCAGATGTTCCTCATGGGGGACAACCGGGAGGTCAGTCTGGACAGTCGTTCGCCGGTGGTGGGCACCGTCAGCGAGGACAGCATGGTGGGCAAGGCGGTCGTGCGGCTGTATCCCTTTAATGAGATAACCAGGCTATAAGATTGCCTTTGCAAAAAACGGGGAGCCGGGATGAAACTGATCGCAAATAATAAAAAGGCAGGGCACGACTTCTTCATCGAAGAGACCTGTGAAGCGGGGATTGTCCTGACCGGCACGGAGATTAAATCCGTGCGGCAGGGCCGGGTCAGCATTAAGGAGAGCTACGCGAAGATCGAGGGGGAAGAGGTGATCCTTTACGGGATGAACATCAGCCCCTATGAACAGGGAAACCGGTTCAACACCGATCCGCTGCGGCCGAAGAAGCTGCTGCTTCACAAACGGGAGATCCGCAAACTGATCGGCTATACCACACTGAAGGGGTTGACTTTGGTGCCGCTGCGGATGTACATTAATGACAGGGGGAGAGCAAAGGTCGAGCTGGCCGTTGCCCGGGGAAAGAAGGAATACGATAAACGCCATGATATCGCCAAACGGGACGCGGATCGCCGGATGCAGAGGGCGGTGCGCCGGAACGGATGAGCGGCGTGGGCGCAGATGGAAATCGGAGGAAGATATGCAGGATTTTTTATCAAGATTAACCAGATCCGTCAGCCACGCAGCCAGCAGAGCCGGCAATAAGGCGGAGGAACTTAAAGAAATCAGCAAGATGAAGAGCCGGATCAGTTCGGCCCGGTCCGATATCGGCATCGCCAAGAAGGATATTGGCGACTACTGCTTCAAGCTGTTCAAGGAAGGCCGCATCGAGGATCCTACGATCATCAAGCTGTGCGAGCAGATCCGCGACAGTTATGAAGAGATCGAGAACATGGAGAGAACTATCGAAGAGACCCGGGAAGAGTACAGGGAAAAAGCCGATTCCATCGGCGTTGACCGCCTGTAAATCATGGGGATGCACTGGTTTCGACGGGGGTGTAGAAACAGGATAAGCGAGCCGCAGATGGTCCAGCTGCGTAAAAGGGACCCGTTAAAGACAAACGCGAAAACTAACAATAAACTCGCATTTGCCGCTTAGTTCGGCACCGCGCGTCAGCCTCGATTCACCTGCAGGTTGAGGATCTGACGTCAGACATGCAGGAAAACCCTGGGCGTGATCCCGGTCGCACAGGGGACTAACGGGATAGCCAAAGAAACAGCCTGCTTCTGGGCGGTTCCGGCGGCGAATTCTTAATGCAGAAGCTGCGCTCGGAGAAAGTCCTGTGGAAATGCTTTCGGACATGGGTTCAATTCCCATCATCTCCACCATAATTTTGCCAGATTCTTACAAAGAGTCTGGCCTTTTCATTTCAAGGGATGCGTTGATTTTTCAAGGAAAATGCCCTTTTTTTCTATGAAACAAAACAGTACACAATGGTCGTATGGCGGTACCTGAAAGCCGCTTTTGCGAGGTTTTTGCGAGGTGAGTTCCGTCATGGCGGGAATCGAGATGCTCGCACATTTGATTTCTTAAAATCTTACGTTCCATTCTTTTGCATAATTGCTGCTGTCGATCCCTTCATATATCATCAAGACAAAGGAGGGCACAGACATGGCAAAGACAAAAGTAGCACTTACATACGATGAGAAAAGAATCATCGTCATGAGTCTGATCGAGCTGAAGAACCAGCTGATCCGTGAGGGCAGATATACCGATGCCTTGGATGAACTTCTGATCAAGTTTCTGGACTGAAACATCATAGCAAATATTCCTACATGCTCTGCTCAATCCCGGGCAGAGTTTTGTATTTACCGGAAAACCGGAGAAAGGAACAGGCTATGAGAACAACAGAAGAAACACTGAAAGTTATTGCTATGGGCGTGCATGCAAGGACAAGCAGCTGCGAAGACTGCCCGGTTATCCGGCTGATCGCAGAGGATGCAGCAGAAAAGGTGGAGGAGTTTGTCCATGAAGACAGATTGGGCATGGAAGAGACTGGCTTCTATCTACGTCTGATCAACGGCATGGTCGACTCCGCAGATGCGGAAACGGCTGTATGGGGACTGATCACCATGTTCGAGGAAGCCGGAGAAAGCGAAGATGAGACAGATGACTTCTTCCGCTATCTTCATGGGTGTGAAGATGTCACACAGGGAGCATACGATGATTTTCTGGAACACTTCTTTGCACAGGACTTCATCGACGACTTCTTCATCAGGGATGAGATCGACAGCTTCA
>JAUNRL010000221.1 GCA_030535715.1 Bacillota bacterium | reverse complement strand
TCCGTGGTGGAGACCGTCCGGGGCTGCACCCGGGGCTGCCGGTTCTGCCAGGCGGGGATGATCTACCGGCCGGTGCGGGAGCGGCGCAGGGATACGGTGGTCGATCTGGCCATGCGGCAGCTGAAGAATACGGGCCACGATGAGTTGTCTTTGCTTTCCCTGTCCACCAGCGACCACTCCGATTTCGAGAATATGGCGGTGGAACTGATGAAACTCTGCCGGCAGCAGAACGTGGCGCTGTCCCTGCCGTCTTTGCGGCTGGATTCCTTCTCCTTTCAGGTGCTGCAGGAGATCCAGGGCTACCGCAAGTCAGGGTTGACGTTTGCGCCGGAAGCGGGTACCCAGCGGCTGCGGGACGTGATCAACAAAAACATCACCGAGGAGGACATCTATTCGGCGGTGCGGCAGGCCATTGAGCTGGGGTGGGAGACCATCAAACTGTACTTCATGATCGGGCTGCCCACGGAGACCGACGAGGATCTGGACGGCATTGCGGAGATCGCCCGAAGGATCGTGGACATCAACTATGAGATCCGGGGGCGAAAGGGCGGTCGTTTCCGGGTGACGGTGAGCGTCTCCAACTTCGTGCCCAAGCCTCACACGCCGTTCCAGTGGGCGGCGCAGGATATGCCGGAGGAGTTCATTCGCAAACATGATTATCTGGCCCAGCGCCTGCGGATCAAGGGCGTGACCTTTCATTATCACGAGTCCAACACGAGCCGTCTGGAGGCGGTGTTCGCCAGGGGAGATCGGCGATGCGCAGACGTTCTGGAGGAGGCCTGGCGCCGGGGCGCCCGGTTCGATGCCTGGACGGAGTATTTCGATGAGGCCCGCTGGATGGAGGCCTTCGCGGCCTGTGGTGTTTCGCCCGGCGAGTACGCGAGCCGGCAGCGGTCCGTGGACGAGGTGCTGCCCTGGGATCACATCGATCCCTTTGTGCGGCGGGAGTATCTGGTCGCCGAGTACGCAAAGGCAATCCGGGTGCAGACGACTCCCGACTGCCGGGAGGGCTGCGCCGGATGCGGGATTAACCGGCACACGGCGTGCTTTGTGAACGCAGCGAAGGAAGCGTTATGTCAAGATATGTGATTGCCTTTTCCAAAACCGGAATCATCTGCTATACCTCCCATCTGGATCTGATGCGGATATTCAAGCGCGCCTTCAGGCGGGCCGGGATTCCCCTTGCCTATTCGCAGGGGTTCAATCCCCATCCGAAGATGGGCTTTGCCCAGCCTCTGTCCCTGGGTTACTGGAGCATGGCGGAATACATCGAGTTCGAGGTGCAGGAGGAGTACCTGCCCAATGAACTGATGGTGCGGCTGGCGGAGGGGCTGCCGGAGGGGATCGAACTGAAGGAATGCCTGGCGGCGGACCGGCTGAAGAAAACTCTGTCGGCCCATACGGTGGCGGCGGAGTACATGATTCAGCTGCCGGCGGACGGCGATATCGGCGGAACGGAGAACTCCGCCGGCCCGGACGACAGCAAAAAACGCAATCAGCCAGTTTGCAGAATTATA
>JAUNRL010000220.1 GCA_030535715.1 Bacillota bacterium | reverse complement strand
ATCCGCTGCACGTCTTCTACGGCCTGCTGCAGATCCTCGTTCACCACCCGGTGATCGTAGCGCGGTGATTGGTCGATCTCCCGCTGGGCCTCCCCCAGACGGGCCGCAATGGACTCCTCTGTTTCGGAGCCTCTTCCCCGGATCCGGTGCTCCAGTTCCTCCATGGACGGCGGAAGGATGAAGATCAGGATGCATTCCGGGTAGTTCTCCCTGACCTGAAACGCTCCCTGCACGTCAATCTCCAGGATCACGTCCACCCCTTCCTCCAGCCAGTCGATCACCGGCTGCCGAGGCGTACCGTACAGGGTTTTCCCGTAAACGCTGGCGTGCTCCAGCAGACCGCCATCTTCGAGAAGCTCCATGTACTGTTCTCTGGTGATGAAGTGATATTCTCTGCCGTCGACCTCACCTTCCCGCGGCGCCCGCGTCGTCACCGACACCGACAGCCGCAGCTGCGGGTCCATCTCCAGCAGTTTCTTACATATCGTGCCTTTCCCTGTGCCGGACGGACCGGACACGATGAACAGCTTGCCTTTTCTCATTCGTACTCCTCCGAACATCGTCTGGCGTTCATGTGTCAGCTAATTATTATACCACCCCGGTGCTGATTGGGCAATAGTAGAATTTATTCGATATTCTGCACCTGCTCCCGGATCTTCTCGATCTCGCTCTTGGTCTCCAGCATCCAGGAGGTGATCTCCAGGTCATTGGCCTTGGAGCCGATGGTGTTGGCCTCCCGGTTCATCTCCTGCACCAGGAAATCCAGCTTCTTCCCTGCCGGATCCTCCGCCTTTGTCAATATCTGCCCAAGCTGCTGCATATGGCTGTCCAGCCGAACCAGTTCTTCGGTGATGTTGCTTTTGTCCGCGAAGATCGCCGCCTCGGTCAGAATCCGCTCCTCGGGGATCTCCACCGCGCCATCCAGCAGTTCGGCAATGCGCTCCTTCATCTTCATTACATATTCGCCGGCGATCTGCGGCGCCCGCTCGCCGATTTGACGAACGATATCCCGGATCAGCCTGCCCCGCATCATCAGATCCTCCGCCAGTTTTCCGCCTTCCGCAATCCGCATGGCATCGATGGCCTCCGCCGCCTGCGCCGCTGCGCGGCCGACGGCCTCCTTCACACTCTTCTCATCTTCGACGTCGGGGACGGTCCGAAGCACATCGGGCATGGAAGACAGCAGCGCGATGTCAATCTCGCCGGCCAGGCGGTGCTTCTTCTGCAGCGCCCGCAGATTCTCCATGTACTGGGCTGCCGCCGGCTCATTGAGCCGGACGGTCAGATCGCCTTCCGTCAGGGTATCCACCATGACGGAGACATCCGCCTTGCCCCGTTTGACGACATCCTTTACCGCAGTCTTCACCGTTTCCTCCGCAAAGGAATACCGTCTGGGCATCTTCACAGTAATATCTCCATAGCGGTGGTTCACGCTGCGGATTTCCACCGTCACGTTCCGGCCGCCGTCACTGTATTCTCCCCGGCCGAAACCGGTCATGCTTTTGATCATATGCTTT
>JAUNRL010000063.1:3642-6664 GCA_030535715.1 Bacillota bacterium | reverse complement strand
ACAAAGGCTTTTGTTCCCCGCGTCCCTTTTTCAAAGTCCGCCGCAACCATCCGGTCAAAAAACTCCGGAACGGCGTTCAGCGCATTCTGCTCCACGCAGGCCATCATGGCCTTCAGGATCTCTTCGGGAGATCGGGCTTTGCCGCTGATCGCCTGAATTGCCTTTGCATAATCCTCGGAGTAACGGCCGTTGCCCGCCCAGATCCGCAACAGCGCCGTCTCAATATAAAACTCGAATTCATCGGGAGAATCCCTCAAAAACCGGTCGGCCCTTCTCTGCAGCGCGTCGTACTCCTTTGCCAATTGCCCGAATTTGTCCATGAGCATGTCTGTCCTTTCCTTCTCTTCATATATATTACCACAAAGGCGGAAACAATGTTATACTGTCAGCAACCGCATTCGAGGCGACGTTATGCCGCCGCCGACCGCGCCCGGGACGACGAAAAAAATGAGTCCCATAAATAAGGCTGCCAAAATCTTCTCTTCTGTATCTTGACCATCGTCCTCGACTTCCTCGCCGGATCTGCCGTGTGGTTTGTGTGGCGCCTGATCAGACTGAGCATCGACGGACTGTGAACCTACCTTCCCCAAGCGCTGGGCATCGGGCATTCGCCGGTGTATTTCCTCGCGGTCTGCCTCGGCGGCGGGTGGCGAATCGACCTCTGGTGATTCCGCGGACTCCAGTGAAGTCGATCCGGACATGACCGACGCGGACAGCCGGCACCGGCGCAGAATTCTGAACCTGAAGCGCCGCTGAACATTGCCCGTTCTTCGCGAATCTGTCCGGCAAACTCCTTCTACTCATCACATTGCATTCACATTCCTTTGTATAATGAAAACCATCAGGCGGGATTCCCCGCTCTTTCGGTTTTACTGCAGAAGGCCGGAAAGGCAAATGCAGTACTCCCATTATTTCATTATCCAAGAAAGGAATCATCATGAGCAGAAGAGCTAAAAACATCGTAATAATCGTGATCGCTCTGCTTCTCTGCGCCAGCATGGTGTTCACCGTCAGCTTTGCGGCAAAGAGTCAGCCCGACTTCCCCCGGCTGTCCGGTCCGCCCTCTCAGGGGCAGCAGATGCCCGATCAGCCGGAGCAGAACGGCAGCAGCGACCAGAGCAGCCAGAACGGCCAGCCTCCGCAGATGCCGGAGCAGAGCGGCGGCAACGGCCAGAGCGGTCCGCCGGATCCACCTGCACGGGAACCATCAACAGGGACAACACCGCGAAGTCCGTTACGCTGAAGCTGGACGAGACCTCCTCCATCAAGCTGACCGGCGACTCATACGTCACCGTCCTTGAGGATGCGGATTCTTTCTACCGCAACATCGACTTCAACGGCTGCAAACTCTACGTCAACGGCGAGGCCATCAACTGAGCGCCTGTGCGCGCCCATAAAAAACCGCTGTCCGGCAGCATCAGTGCCGGACAGCGGTTTTTTCCATCTTCTTCAGATCATTTCCAGAAGCTGCTCCGGCGTGTCAATCAGGGCATTCGGAGCCTCGCTGGGAGCAAAGTCAGACCTGCCTTTTCCCGAGAGGGTCATGGACCAGGCGACGAGAACCGCCGTAACGCCCGCATTCTTTGCGCAGAGAATATCGTGCACCGTATCGCCGACCATAACCGTCTCCTCCGGCACAACGCCCAGTCTGTCCATGGCAATCTGCGCGCACTGGGGATCCGGTTTGTATCTGGGCACCTCATCCGCCGTGACGATCACCGGGAAATACCTGCGCAGATCGAAGGCGTCCAGCGCCTGATCCGTCGTGTACTTCAGCCGGGACGTCACCAGCGCCATCGGGCAGCCCCTGCTCTGCAGCTCGTCCAACATCTCCCGGACGCCCGGAAACAGATGAATGCAGGACAAGAAATTTTCCCGCTGATAATTCCGGTACGTCCACAGCGATTTCTCCGACGGCACTTCCGGAAACAGGTTCCGCATGCTCAGCTCCAGCGGCTCGCCAAAAGTGCCAAGGATCGTCCGCCGATCTCCTTCCCGCCCGCGCAGCGTCCGGAAGGTATGCTGCCAGGACGCGATGATGATGTCGTTGGTATCCATGATCGTCCCGTCAAAATCCAGAAGCAGTGCTTTCATCGTCAATCTGTCGCCCCCCGTCTCTGCGTCCCATTGCACTTGGTTTTTTCCTTCTGCGCAATCTCCTCCCGTACAAAGGCAATCCCGCCTGTGTTACAATGATGGCAGAAAAAGCGGGAAACTGATCCGCCAGCAGATCGACCGGAGGAAGAAAGAATCTCCGGGCTCCGGGAACGAACCATCGGCAGAGAGCGCCGGCATCCACTACGATGACGCCGGGCCGGAAGAGGCGCTTGTTCTCCGGGATGCTCTGACGGCCCTGCCGGAGGAGGACCGGAACATCGTCCTGCTGTCCGTCGTCGCCGGATTCAAAAGCCGGGAGATCGCGGACATGACCGGCCTGACCGCCGGATCCGTCCGGTCCCGCCTGTCCCGGAATCTGAAGAAGCTGCGCGCGTTCCTGGAGGAAATGGAGAAACGATCATGAAGGATTACGATTTCATCAAAAACAGATTCGACCGGGATGGCCTGGAGTCTCCCGAAAGCATTTCGCCGGATGCCCTCCGCCGCCGGCTGGCAGATCTGCCGCAGACCGAACCACCGGGCCGCGCTGCTCAGCTGACCGAAGTCATCGGCGAACAGAACACACCGGGGGCCGTCGGCGCGGTGCCGCCGGTTTCCCGCCGGCCGGCCAATGCTGATCCACGGCCGGCTTTCGCCCCGAAGCATCCCTGGCGCAGACCACTGATTGCCTTTGCGGCATGCGCCTGCCTGACACTGGCTCTGATCCCCGTATACAACGCTCTGACACCGGGACTGCCCGGCGCATCCAGTGCCGATGACACCGGACTGCTCACCTTTTCCAGCCAGCGGCAGCTGGACCGCGCGGTAAAGGGGCTGGTGGACGCACAGTATTCTTCTCAGGTGACGGTTCTCGAGGGACTGTCGGGGCGGGAGAATCTGGCGGAGGCGCCGGACTACGCTGCGG
>JAUNRL010000063.1:0-3542 GCA_030535715.1 Bacillota bacterium | reverse complement strand
GCTGCGGGATCCGCGGAGAATAACGCGGCAGCTCCGAAGGATTCCGCGAGCACCCCGGACCACTCCACCACCTACACCCAGGTGGAGGATGTGGACGAGGCGGACATCGTCAAAACCGACGGCAGGTGCATCTACTATGTTTCCCGCGTGGAGAATCAGGTCATCATCGCCCGGGCGAAGGACGGCAAAACGAAGCGGATTGCCGCCGTAAGCAACCACGGGAATGTTTCCACAATCGATCTGTACATCCATGACGATCAGCTGATCATCATCGGCCGGGCCGACGGAGATCTCCTGCGCACCCAGGGCAGCCAGTACTCACGCGGTTCCACCATCATGAGCGTTTACGACGTCAGCGATCCGGCGGATCCGCAGAAAACCGGTCAGTACATTCAGACCGGAAACCTGCTGTCCTCCCGTCTGGTCGACGGCCGGGTCTGCCTGGTCACCAATGATCCGGTTTACAGCGCCATCCCGGGCGGCAGTGTCCCGCAGACCTCCGCCGGCAGCGAGCTCACCCCCGTTCCCCTGGAGGACATCCGCTGCTTCCCTGATGCGATGACCCCGGCCTACACGGTCATCAGCCTGATCGACACCTCCGGCAAAAAAGTCACCGCTGACCGGATCACCACCAGCGCGATCCTCGGCGGATCGGAGGAGATCTACTGCAGCGGCCCGAGCCTCTATGTAACGGGAGACGTGGAAACGGACAGAAAGGCCGGGGAAATGACCCTTCTGCCCGAGCGCCTGTCCCGAACCGAATCCCGGCAGACCCGGATCCTGCGCATCTCCCTCGCGAAGGGCAAGCTGAAAAACCGCGCCACCGGGATCGTCCCCGGCCGGATCAACAATTCGTTTTCCATGGATGAGTACCGCGGCTGTTTTCGCATCGCCACCACCTCCAGCCAGAGCGGACAGGACGTGAACAACCTGTTCATTCTCGATGAGAAGCTGAAAGAAACGGGCAGCCTGCAGGGCTTCGCCCCCGGCGAGCATATCGAAGCGGTCCGCTACCTGGGGAACACAGCCTACGTGATCACCTATGAGCAGACGGACCCCCTGTTCATCGTCGATCTGCGCGATGCGAAAAATCCCACGATCCAGGGTCACGTGAAGATCAGCGGCTTCTCCACGCTGCTGATGCCGACGGATAAACAGCACCTCCTCGGCTTCGGATTTTCCACAGAAACGGGGGACTTCGGGGAGTACACCAACGGGCTGAAGCTGGCTCTCTTCAATATCAGCGACCTGATGAATCCGACAGTGGCCGACACTCTGGTGCGGACCGGCGTCTCCAGTCCGATCCAGTACAACCACCGGGCGTTGCTGGTGGGATCGAACGCAGACTTCTACGCCATCCCCTACGAAGCCGCCTTCACCACGGTGAGGGATGACGTCAGCGGACCGACGGATCCGGACACTGACGGCGGCGACGTGATCATCAACGACGCAGAAGAGCCGGATAGCGCGGACGAGGAATATACGGGAAGCAAAAGCAATTCCGGCATTCTGATGATCTCCACCCGGGGAGGCAGGATCAAAGTCCTCAGGGATATTCCCACACAGAAACCCCTCTCCCGCTGCATCTACATCGGCGACTGGTTCTACGGCATCACCTGGGATGATGACATCGAAGCCTTCCCCATCGGCTGACGGGCCGCGGCACAGACGACGGGGACCTGGCTGACAGACCCCCTGCCCTCTTACAGGAAAGCCCCCCGATCGATCAGAGCCGGGGGGCTTTCCTGGGTATAAAAATGATTTTAGAGAATATCGAATCAGAACCCGCCGAACATGCAGAGCATGACGCCGGCCGCTACGCCGGATCCGATAACGCCGGCGACGTTCGGGCCCATGGCATGCATGAGCAGGAAATTGGTGGGATTGGCTTTTTGCCCCTCCACCTGAGACACCCGGGCCGCCATGGGTACGGCGGATACACCGGCCGATCCGATCAGTGGATTGATGGGACTCTTGGATATCGCGTTCATAATCTTCGCGATGCACAGGCCGCCGGCGGTGCCGAAGCAGAAGGCCAGGACACCGAGGATGACGATCTTGATCGTCGCCCAGGTGATGAAGGTCTCGCCCGTGGCGGAGGCGCCTACGCAGGTGCCCAGCAGAATGACCAGGATATTGGCCAGTGCGTTGGAGGAGGTGTCGGACAGTCTCGCCGTCCGTCCGCACTCTCTGAACAGGTTGCCCAGCATCAGCATGCCGATCAGCGGAGCAACGGAGGGCAGCAGCAGCGCAATTACGATGGTGACCGCGATGGGGAACAGGATCTTTTCCCTCTGGGAGACCACACGCAGCTGCTCCATCTTGATCTCACGCTCATGCCTGGTGGTCAGCAGCTTCATGATCGGCGGCTGGATAACCGGCACCAGCGCCATATAGGAATACGCCGCAACAGCGATGGGGCCAAGCAGGTGATCGGCCAGCTTGCCGGTCAGGTAGATAGCCGTCGGGCCGTCCGCTCCGCCGATGATCCCGATGGAGCCGGCTTCCTGCGCTGTGAAGCCCAGGGCAATCGCTGAGAAGAAAGCGAAGAATATGCCCAGCTGAGCCGCCGCGCCCATCAGAAGCGATTTCGGATTGGCGATCAGCGGACCGAAGTCCGTCATCGCGCCTACCCCCAGGAAGATCAGTGACGGCAACACCGGTTTCAGCAGATAAAATATCGAGAATATTCCCGCATCCGACAGCTGATTGGAATTGGTCACACCTTCGTGAACAACATCATTGATGAAGATCATCGTCATCGGAAGGTTGGACAGCAGCATTCCGAATGCGATCGGAACGAGCAGCAGAGGCTCAAACCCGTGTCTGATGGCCAGATACAGAAAAAACAGCGCCGCAAGAATCATGATCCCGTTCTGGTAGTGGAAATTGGAAATACCTGTTGACTCCCAGAACGTCACTATTGTTTGAATAATAGCATCCATTTCTTATCTTTTCTCCTGTTACAACACAATGATCCAGTGATGCCGATGCATCATCGAAACAATAGTAGCACAACGAAAAAATCAAAACAAGACGGATTTCGGTTAAATACTGTATACAGAACCTAGTCCCTGCCCTTCAGTTTCTCGTTAATAAACAGATCGATATCCCCGTCCATAACCGCCTGCGCGTTACCGACTTCGGCGCCTGTCCGATGATCCTTGACCATGGTATAGGGCTGGAAAACATAGGAGCGGATCTGGCTCCCCCAGGTGATCTGGTTGTAGTCTCCCTTCAGCTCGTTCAGGGATTCCTTCTCCTCCTTTTCCTTCAGCTCAATCAGCTTGGAAATCAGCATTTTCATGGCGAATTCCCGGTTCTGGATCTGGGACCGCTCGTTCTGGCAGGTGACCACGATGTTGGTGGGCAGGTGGGTGATCCGCACTGCCGAGTCCGTCATGTTGACGTGCTGCCCGCCGGCCCCGCTGGACCGGTAGGTGTCGATACGCAGATCGTCCGGGTTGATCTCCACGGTATTGTCGAACTCGATCTCCGGCGTCACATCCAGGGACGCGAAGGATGTGTGCCGCCGTCCGGAA
>JAUNRL010000219.1 GCA_030535715.1 Bacillota bacterium | reverse complement strand
CCGCCGAGAAGAACCTGACTGCAGGCGTCGGCGGTAGCGCCGGTAGTATAGATATCGTCAATCAGAAGTACCCGCCTGCCATCCAGCCTGCCGCGGCAGGACGGGCGGACGCAAAAGGCATCCCGCAGTTCCAGCGCCCGTTCCGCCGGGCTGAGGCTGCGGAGCATCTTCGTTGCCTTTGCGCGCTCCAGCACATCCATCCATGTCGGAACGCGGTGGACAGCAGCGTCCGTCAGCACCGGTGCAGAGCACTTCGTCACACCCTCCGCATCCGGAAAACGTCTCGTTCCGTTCTGCACCACCGGCGTACAGTGTCCGTCGGCAATGCGATCTGCCGGGCTGAAACCGCTCCCCCGTTCCTCCCGGACGAATTCCCGCCACCGCCGAACCAGCTGACGGGCCATCCAGGCAGACTGGTTGTAGCCGCGCTTTCGAAGACGTTCCTCGCTGACAGGGACGGATACGACGAGGTCGATGGGTCGCTGCCCGGGTGAAAACAGACCGCGGCGGATCTCCTCCTCCATGCGGTCGAACATCATATCCCCGCACTTGGCAGCGATATATCCCATACCGCTGTATTTCAGTTCCATCATGATCTCCCGCTCGTGGAGTCCGTAGGTTACGCAGGAAAACCCCCGGACAAACCTGTGGCCGATGCGCAGGCAGTCGTAGCAGAGCCGGCCGGCCTCCGCCGGCACCCCTTCACCCCTCGCCGAGAAGGTTTCCCCCGTTGCAGGATCATCTGCGCAGCCCGCGCCGCCGGTCTCCTCCAGGGCGCTGATCCGTTCCGGAAGCGCCTTGCCGCAGCGGGCGCAGGTCGGACCGGTGATCCAGTGGATCTTTTCCATGCAAAAATCACAAATGCTGTAAGGCCGCGATTCATCGATCAGGCTTCCACAGCAAAGGCAATAGATATTCGAAGGAAACACCGCTTCATCCGCCTCGCGGAGAAGGGTGCGGATTCCCCACATGATGTCCATCCCTTTACCCCCTGTTGTATGTGCTCTGTTCGCCAGGGCACACGTTCATCTCCCGCCGCGGCTCACGAAAACAGCTCATTCTCCATCCGCAGCAGCTGCCGCAGCCGGTATTCCAGTCCGGAGTAGCGCTGGCTGATCCGGTTGTTGTCCACCATGGCCTGGAGTTTGCTCTCCGATCCCACCAGGATAACCACGGACTTTCCTCTCGTTACCCCTGTGTAGAGAAGATTCCGTGTCGCCAGCACCGGCGGGAACCAGCTGACCGGCATAATCACGATAGGGAACTCGCTGCCCTGACTCTTATGCACGGTGACCGCGTAGGCCAGTTCCAGCTCATCCAGCTGGCTGAAGTGATAGGTGGTGTACTTCGTTTCATCAAAAACAACGGTGAGCTCGTTAAACTCCCTGTCGATCCGATGAATGAAGCCCACATCTCCGTTGAATACGCCCTCACCCTCCGTGAACTCTTCGATGTCCTTCCAGCCCATCTCGTAGTTATTGCGGATCTGCATGACTTTGTCCCCTTCCCGGAAAACCCTGTCTCCGAAAGACTTCTCCG
>JAUNRL010000062.1 GCA_030535715.1 Bacillota bacterium | reverse complement strand
ACCTCACCGTTGATCTTCGCTGCGGTTTCCCCGAAGGATTCCGGCAGACATTTCAGTGTCACTTCGCTTCGCCCTCCGGAAAAGAGCGCGCGAAAGACCTTTCGGGTGTAACCGGTCTCGTTTCCGCCAATTTCCGCGGCTTTGGACATACGAAAGTTCTTCTTTCCATTTGACGTAATCGTCACATAACCCTTATTGGCCAGATACATGAACAGCGCCGCCAGATCTCTGGGGACCACCCGATCGTTGCCGATATATGCCGCCTCCAAGGGATCCATGCCTTCAGGCGGATAAAATTCCACCGTCTGGATGATCGGATTATCCCGGCCGACGAAGAGCCACAGCAGCAGCATGAGCATGCCCAGCACGCCCAACGCACCATACATGGCGGGGAGACTGTCGTCCCGGCTGGCCGGATTGACCCAGTACCCCTCGGGGAGATCCGCTTTCACGGTCAGACCCACGCCCTTGGGCAGGACATTCCTTGAAACCGCGTGGACCTTCATGCCGTCCGTCCCGATATTGAAGCAGGCATTTCCCTCTTCCTTTTCGCCGTAGGCTCCGGAGTAGAACTTCATATCCTCCACCGGTCTGGGCAGCATCAAGGTGACTTCCGCGTACTGGATCGGTGTGCTCCACCCCGTGGGCAACAGATCCAGAGAAAGCATATCCTTCGTCTCATCATCATCCCGGTATCCGACCACCCGGTAATGGATGCGGTAGGTCTGCACACCGCTGACGGTAACATCCGGATCGCCGATCTGCACCACCTGATTGCCGCTTTCTTCATAGGTGTCGTACATGAAGCCGTCCACCTCAATATCCCGAACCGAATAGTATTTTCCTCCGTCGGGGATGTAGCGGTAGAGTCCGTGTCTGGGCGCGCTGAAGTTCACCTGAATCTCCTCGGAAACAAGGAACTCGTGGTTTGCCTTCGTTTCAATGTTTACCTTATAGGAATCCGTGGTAAACCCGCCTTCATCGGCGGACACGGTCCAAGGAATCGACCACAGCACAAAAGCAACAGTCAGCAGCAGGGCAATCCCTGCCGCCCTGTGCTGACCGCTGATTGTTCTGCGTGTCCGGGTCTTAGAATTCGACCTTGACATTCTCTCTCTCC
This sequence comes from Bacillota bacterium, assembly GCA_030535715.1. GTDB lineage: Bacteria > Bacillota > Clostridia > Peptostreptococcales > Anaerovoracaceae > Lentihominibacter. Next base: position 5,574 of record JAUNRL010000062.1, on the reverse strand, counting down.
TCTTCACTGGAGACCTCAAACATGGTACGGGGCTCGAAGTGGAACATTCCCGCAATGATGCTGGACGGAAACATCTGGCACCGGTTGTTGAACGCCTTGACGCAGCCGTTGTAGTATTTTCTGGAGTTGGCGATATCCTCCTCCACGGTCTTCAGCTGCCGCTGCAGATCCAGGAATCCCTCGTTGGCCTTCAGATCGGGATAGGCTTCGGCGACGGCGAACAGGGAACGCAGGGTTCCGGTCAGCGCGTTCTCCGCCTGCATCCGTTCCGCATCCGTTCCGGCGGACTGCACCTGGCTTCTCGCCGCGACCACAGCCTGCAGGGTTTCCTTTTCATGCGTGGCGTAACCCTTGACCGCTTCCACCAGATTCGGGATCAGATCAAAGCGCTTCTTCAGATAAACATCCATCGTGGAGAAAGCTTCGTCGATGCTGTTTTTTCCCCGCACAAATCCATTGTATCCGGAAACAAACCAGATCACAACGATAACAATGATGACCAGAATGATCAGCAGAAAGAGTTTCATGATGTGTTCTCCTTTCCTTTATTCTACAGTAACGGATTTCGCCAGATTCTTTGGCTTATCAATATTGCATCCCCGCTCCTTCGCCACATAATAGGCGAAGATCTGCAGAGGAATAACCGTAAGCACCGGTGTAACCTCATCGGCACACTCCGGAATATATACCGCCTCATCGGCGATCTGCTCAATTTCATTCCGGCCATCCTTGGCCAGACCGATGACCCGGGCCCCCCGCGCGGTTACCTCGACGATATTGGACACCATCTTCTCGTACAGGCTGTCCTGGGTGGCCAACGCCACAACCAGAGCATCCGGATCCATCAGCGCGATGGTGCCATGCTTCAACTCGCCCGCCGCAATAGCGAAGGAGTGAATATAGGAAATTTCCTTGAGCTTCAGGGATCCTTCATAGGATACGCCGCAGTCCAGCCCTCTGCCGATGAAAAAGACGTGTTCCTTGTGATGATACTTTTTCGCCAGGAAAGCAAGCTGCTCCTCCTGGGTAAGAATCTTTTCCACCTTTTCCGGGAGGGCTCTCAGTTCGTTCAGAATGCGGTCATACTCCTTCTGCAGCAGAACTCCCTTGGTCTGTCCCATGTAAAGGGCAATCAGATACATACAGATCAGCTGGGTGGTGTATGCCTTGGTGGACGCCACGGCGATCTCCGGACCCGCCCAGGTATAGAAAACATCATCGGATTCCCTGGCTACCGAACTGCCCACGACATTGACCACGGACAGAATCCGCGCTCCCTTTGCCTTTGCTTCCCGCAGAGCGGCCAGCGTGTCCAGCGTCTCGCCGGACTGGCTGATAGCGATGAACAGCGTATTTTCATCCACAAAGGGATCGCGGTACCGGAATTCGGACGCCACATCCACTTCCACGGGAATCTTCGCCAGTCTTTCGATCACGGACTTGCCAACCAGGCCGGCATGATAGGCCGTCCCGCAGGCGACGATGTAGACCTTGTTGAAGCTCTCGAGTCCCTCCCTCGTCATGGCAATGCCGTCCAGATTGATGCGGCCCTCCTCGTCAACCCTGCGCAGGAGCGTTTCCCGGATCCCCTTGGGCTGTTCGTGGATTTCTTTGATCATAAAGTGGTCGTAGCCTTCTTTCTCCGCCGCATCCGCATCCCAGCTCACATGAAAGACTTCTCGGTTGACCCGGTTTCCCTTCTCGTTATAGATGGTGATGTCATCCCTGGTCAGGACAACGGTTTCGTTGTTTTCAATGAAGTAAACCTCCCGGACATACTTCAGCAGAGCCGGGATGTCAGAAGCGATGAAGTTGCAGCCTCTACCGATGCCCGCCACCAGGGGAGCGTCCTTGCGGACCGCCACAATCCTGTCCGGTTCATCCGCGGCGATGGCGCATACCGCGTAGGCGCCGCGCATATCTTCCACCGCCTTGTTCACCGCGCTCAGCAGATCCCCGTCATAATAGATGCTGATCAGATGAGCGATCACCTCGGAATCGGTCTCGGATTTGAACTGCACACCGTATTCCCGGGCCAGCCATTCTCGGATTTCCTGATAGTTTTCGATGATGCCGTTGTGTACAATGGCGATGGAATCATCCTGGTTGCCGTGGGGATGCGCATTGACATCCGACGGCGCGCCGTGAGTTGCCCAACGGGTATGGCCGATACCCATCGGCGCGTCAAAATTGTCATCGGCGATGATCTGCTCCAGATTCCTGATTTCCCCCACATGCTTGCGGATCTGAATCTTCCCGCCGATGGGCAACGCAATACCCGCTGAATCGTAGCCTCTGTACTCCAGACGCTTCAGCCCGTCAACAATTCTCTCCTTCGCATGGCTTTCGCCGACGAAGCCTACAATACCGCACATATATCCTGTTTCCTCCTAACCGAAATGTCTGGTAATCAGTCTGGCCAGATCTTCCGCCAGTTCGGTGATATATTCCACGTCCTGCCCCTCAATCATGACCCGGGCCACCGGCTCGGTGCCCGACGGGCGGATCAGTATCCTGCCGCACCCTTCGATTTCCTTTTCGATACGATTGATGGCTTCCCGGATTCCGGGATCATTCATGAACTTGTTCTTGTTCTCATTTCTGACCTTGGCGTTCTTCAGCACCTGCGGGAAGATTTCAATCTCATCAGACAATTCGCTGGGTTTCTTTCCGGATTCCAGCACCGCCTGCAGCAGCTGCAGAGAAGACAGAATGCCGTCACCTGTCGTCGTGTGATTCAGGAAAATAATGTGTCCCGACTGTTCGCCGCCGATCTGCCCGCCGGTTCTACGCATGCTCTCCAGCACATACCGGTCGCCCACTGCGGTGATGTCCACCCGGCAGCCCATCTCCTCCATCCGGCGGTGAAAACCGATGTTGCTCATGACCGTCGCGGTAACCAGATTGTCCGTAAGCTGTCCCCGGTTCTTCATCATCTCCGCGCAGATGCAAATCAGCTTGTCTCCATCGATGATCCGGCCTTTTTCATCCACGGCGATCAAACGATCCGCGTCACCGTCGTAGGCCAGGCCAAGGAAGGCGCCCTCCTCGATCACCGTCTTCTGCAGTCCCTCCGGATGGGTGGATCCGCAGCGCTCATTGATATTCATGCCGTTGGGCCGGTTGCCGATGACCGATACCTTCGCGCCCAGATCCCGGTAGACTTTCTCCGCCACCCGATATGCCGCGCCGTTGGCGCAGTCCAGCACCAGCTTCACACCGCGGATATCCGCATTAATAGTGGACTCCAGAAACTGCGCGTATTTTTCCTCTGCGTCGTCATCCGCGTCCAGACAGCGGCCGATGCTGCTGCCGGTGATATGACTGTTGACGTCGATGTCACGAAGAAGGATATCCTCGATGTCATCTTCCAGATCGTCATCCAGCTTAAATCCCTCGCTGTTGAAAAACTTGATGCCATTGTACTCAAAGGGATTGTGGGAGGCGCTGATCACCACGCCCGCGTCAGCGTGGTAGACCCGGATCAGATAGGCAATCGCCGGTGTCGGCAACACGCCCACCTTGATGACGTTCCCCCCGACAGCGGTGATGCCCGCGCTCAGGGCATCTTCCAGCATATCGCCGGAAAGCCGCGTATCCTTGCCGATCAGGAAGATCGGCCCTTTCTTGCTTTTGCTCAGCACATGGCCGCCCGCTTTGCCCAGCTTGAACGCCAGTTCCGGTGTCAGCTCCGCGTTGGCGATGCCTCTTACTCCATCCGTGCCGAATAATCTGCCCATCTGTGTTTCCTCCTGCGTCAGGCTGCCTTTGCCCTTCCCTATTCCACCGTGAACGCGACCTTTTCCGGGGCCATCTGGTCGATGGTCACTCCGCTGATCTCTTCCGGGAAGGATATCCGGATTTCGCCTTCATTTTTGCCGTAGTTGCAGTCAGACACATCCACCGTTGCCCTGATGTCGCTCTTCTTGGCTTCATTGACATCCGAACGGCTGCCACGGATCACGATATCCACAGTCTCCGGCGCATCCAGATTGGCGCTCATACCGAGATCCGCCAGTTCATCCTCGCCGGTCATCTCCACTTCGATCCCGCGCACCGATGCGACGATGGTCGGATTGACGTTGCCTACCACATACAGCCAGAGCACGACGGCAATCAGCAGGGAAGCAATCAGCTGAAACTTCCTATTCCTCAGCATGGTCATCCCTCCCCCGTTTTCTTCGCCCAAAGAGCCCCTTTGCCCAGGGGATCCGGTCAATGCGCTCTGAGAAATCGCTGCTCTTCAGGTAGAATTCCAGAAGGGATTTCTCAATGGATCGGGAATCAATAAACCGCTCCAGTTTCCCGTCTTTGGCCATGGAGATGATGCCTGTTTCCTCTGACACGATGATGACCAGCGCGTCGGAGTATTCCGTAATCCCGAGTCCCGCGCGGTGACGGGTTCCCAGCTTGTTGTCGATGTCCGCGTTCCCCGACAGCGGAAGGACGCAGCCGGCCGCATGAATTTTACCGTCGCGGATGATCACCGCGCCGTCATGAAGGGGTGAGCCTTCATAAAAAATGTTTCCCAGGAGCTGTTCGGAGATTTCCGCGTTCAGCACAGTGCCGGACTCGGCGATGTCCTCCAGAACCGTCTGTCCCTCAAACACCAGCAGCGCGCCCAGCCGATTCGCGGAGAAATCCTCGACGGCCCGAGAAATGCCGGTAATGCTCTTCTTCAGCTTATCCTTATCCTCAGGAGCGATCGCCGTCCGCATGAAGCTGCCCCGGCCCATGTATTCCAATGCGCGCCGCAGTTCCGGCTGGAACACGATCAGGATAGCTACCGCGCCTAAGGCAACGGCGCCCTTGCACATCCAGTTCAGGGTATACAGGTTGAAAAAGTCGGAAACCAGCAGAGCGATAATCAGCACCAGAACGCCTTTCAGGATCTGCTCCGCTCTGGTCTGGACGATGAACCCCAGCACTTTATACACGACAAAGGCCACCAGCGCAATGTCGATGGCGTCCGTCAGCCCAAAGCCCGAAAAAGCATTGGTCAGTATCTCCTGCAGGCTGTTCAATCCAAAAGCAACCAAAATCCGAACATTATACCATAGATATTATAAATGTAAAAAATATAAATTCTAAGTTCAATATGCAGCGGCAGGATTTGATTCCTTTTTTTCCCTTTTTTCTCTCTAACAGGTAGTCTCCAAAAGACCGTATCCGTCATCATCTCTGCGGTAAACCACGTTGACGGAATCCGTCTCAATCTTCAGGAAAACGAAGAAGTTATGCTCCAGAAGCTCCATCTGCACGATGGCTTCATCCACCGTCATGGGCGTCAGCTCAAACTTCTTTTTCTTCACCACATGGATCTCTTCCTCAGGCTCCTCAAATACGGGGAGCTTCGCGAAATCCACCGATTTCTGCCCCTTATGCTTCTTCTGCAGCTTGGTCTTGAACCGGGACATCTGACCGGACAACTTCTCGATGCAGCGGTCGACGCAGTCGTAGGGATCGTTCGCCTTGACTTCCGCCCGAAAGATGGTTCCGTTGGCGTTGATGGTCGATTCTACTTTATAGCCGGCTTTGTCCTTAAGCACCATAACGTTTCCGGTGATCTCATTG
>JAUNRL010000061.1 GCA_030535715.1 Bacillota bacterium | reverse complement strand
ATTGTCACCAAGTGGCGAATCCATGTATTTCTTAACCATATTCTCGCACTCATCAAGAATAGCAGTTGCCGGATCGGCAGGTGCTATCAGCCTGATGGTATCTTCAGGTACAGCTCCGGGTATCCGCCGGGCAGATACAGTCCGTCCGCCTCCTCCGGCAGAGTTCTGTCCCGCAGCGGACTGAAGAAAAGCAATTCCGCTCCGGCATCCCGCATGGCATCCAGCGACTCGGTATAGATAAACGAGAAGGCCTCGTCCCGGGCGACAGCGATGCGGGCCTTCGACGGGCTGTCCGTTTCTGCGGAAACATGGATGTGCGGCGCCACGCCGACGTGAAGCTCCGCCATGTGTTCCGCCGGTGCGGCGAAGATGTTCTGCAGCCGGTCCATGTCAACAGATTTCTCCATCACCGAGGCGATCCGGCCGATGCGCTCTCTCAGACCGTCGATCTCCCCCGCCGTCATCAGTCCCAGATGCCGGCTTTCGAAAGACGCCTCTTCGATGTGGGGCAGATAGCCCAGCACCGGAACGCCGCTTTCTTCCTCCAGCATGGGGCCGTAGGTGTCAAAGAAGCCTTTGCTGCAGTCGTTGAGAATCACGCCGGCGATGCGCGCGTCCTCCCGGAACCTGGCGATCCCACGGATCACCGCCGCCAGGGTCAGCGCCGATCCCTTCGGCCGGAGCACCAGCAGACAAGGCAGATCCAGAATCCGGGAAAGATGCCATGGGCTGGCGATGGCTGACCGTCCGCCCAGGCCGTCATAATATCCCATAACCCCCTCGCAGATGACCGCTTCGTGACCGTGGCTGTACCGGGCAAACATTTCCCTGACCCGGTTCTCCCCGGCGAGGAACAGATCCAGATTGTGGCTCTCGATGCCCAGCACCGAACGGTGAAACATGGGATCGATATAGTCAGGCCCGCATTTGAAGGCGCAGGGGTTCTGTTCTCTTTTGCTCATCAGCGCCAGCAGCCCGCAGGTTACCGCCGTCTTGCCAGTGCCCGATGCCGGCGCCGTAATCATCATTCGAATCATGACTGTTCCTCACTTCTTCCCCGTAATGACGAAGATCGGGTTGGTGCCCATCATCATGTGCTTTTTGCCGACGGACTTTGCCGTGCTGACGGCAACCTGAACCACCTCGGTCTGCAGACCTCGCTCTGCCATGGCGTCCAGCGCGGCACTGACCGTCTCCAGCAGGATCGCCGTCACGCAGATGCCGGCCCGCGGGTTCCTGTTCAGAGCCAGATCGACGATCTCCCGCAGCTTCCCGCCGCTGCCGCCGATGAACACCTGATCCGGCGCGGGAAGGTCACGCAGCGCATCCGGCGCCGCTCCCTCCACAATGTCCAGATTGGTCAGACCGAACTGATCCCGGTTCTGTCCGATGAGGAGGCACCCTTCAGGATCCCGCTCAACCGCATAGACCCTGCCACGTCCGGCCTGAAGCGCCAGTTCCACGGAGACGCTCCCCGTGCCGGCGCCCACGTCCCAGATCACATCGCCTTCCCTGACCTGCATGCGCCCGGCGATCACCGCGCGGACATCCTGCCTGGTCATGGGAACCTCGCCCCGGATGAACGCCCGGTCAGCGATACCGGGGCGCCAGCTTGCCGCATCGGCTGCAGGTGCCGCGCCGGCATCCGGCTCCGGTGTATCCGACGCGCTGCCGGCATCCCGCAAGACCAGCATGACCGACAGGGAATCGAATGCTTCTTCCGCGAACTCCTCTGCCTTTCCGCGGAAAACCTGTTCGTCGGGGTAGGACAGGCGCTGGGCGATTACCACCGGACAGTCACCTTTTCCCGCGCTGCACAGCTGCGCGCAGAGATCCGCCGGGTCCAGCCTGCCGCCGGTCAGGAAGAACACCGGCCGGTCTCCTTCCAGCTCATCCGCCGCGCTGCAGTCCAGGCCATGGGCGGAAACCAGTTTCCAGTCCTGCCAGGGAATCTGCAGCCGCGCCGCCAGAAACTGTACGCTGGAGATTCCCGGAATGATCCGCGGGGCCAGTCCGGCTTCCTTCAGCCGGGGCACAAGAGACTTTGTCCCGGAATAGAATCCGGTATCGCCGCTGAAAACGACGCAGACCGAATCAGCGCACGGATCCGGCACGCCGCCGGCATTCATGTCCGGCGCGCTGCTTTCAGCCCGATCCGGGCTCCCGCTGCTCTCCGCCTGATGATCCTGAATGATCCGGAGGATATCCTTCGCGGCGATCGCCGCCTCCCGGCGGCTGCCCCATTCTCTGGGAATCGTCTCCAGCAGCCGGGGCGCACCGATGATCAGCGATGCCCTCTGCAGGGTCTCCGCCGCTCCCGCCGTCATGGTATCCGGGTTTCCGCCGCCCGTTCCGATCAGAGTGATGTTCATCGTTCAATCCTCCTGTCCAGTCCCATCAGGGCAAGGCACTTCTTCAGCGCGTCCTCATAGCCCAGCCCCTGCTCCCGGGGACGGGCGATCACGATGGCGGGGATCCCGCATTCCCGGCAAGCCTGAAGCTTCTCCCGGAATCCGCCACTTCGCCCGCTTTCCTTGGTCATCAGCGCAGCAATATGAAACCCGCGGATCAGGGCGGCATTCAGCTCGGCAGAGAAGGGCCCCTGCATGGCGATGATGTGACCGTGATCCAGTCCGGCTTCCTCGCAGGTGCGGATGCTTTCCTCCGAAGGCAGCACCCGGGCGACGATCCGCTCCCGGTCGAAGTTCGCCGCATAAAAGGGCAGATCCTTCACGCCGGTGGTCAGCAGGAGATTGCCCTGCTGAGAGGCGATTTCCTCCCGGGCGATGGCGATGGCTTCCTCCCGATCCGCCGCCCGGCGAATACCTGTGCGCGGCGTTTCCGCAGCGACGCTTTCCGGCAGCCGGTCCGCAGCGGCCTCCTCTGCGTCGTCCCGCCGCAGTCGGATCCGTTCCACACCGGCCTCCTCCGATGCCTTTCGGATATTGACCGTCACTTCCGTGGCGTAGGGATGGGTCGCGTCGATGCACAGATCCATTTCCCTGAGCATCCTGACCATTTCCGGGATTGCCTTTGCTCCGACGGAAACGCGGATACCCGGATATTCGCCCTGCTCCCGCGCGCCGTAGTCCGAAACCACGCTGACGGTCACCTGGACCCCGGCATCGGCCAGCGCTCGGGACAGATTTCTACTCTCCGTCGTTCCGCCGAAAATAAGTATCCTCATGCTTTTCGTATCCTCTCGGTGTGATCATCCGTCCGTTCATCACCCGGGTCGTTGCCGAGCCGATGAAGACGGTGGTAAACATATCAATGGGCTCTGCGCCCAGTTCGCCCAAAGTCAGAACCCGGTATTCCTCTCCTTCTCGGCCGATGTTGCGCACCCAGCCACAGACCGTCTCCGGCGCCTTGTACCGCAGAAGAATATCGCAGGCCTTCCGCAGATAGTCATCCCTCTTCTTCGAACGCGGATTGTACAGACAGATGGCGAAGTCCCCTTCTCCCGCGCAGCGAAGCCTCTTCTCGATGAGTTCCCAGGGTGTCAGCAGATCCGACAGAGAGATCAGACAGAAATCGTGCCCGATGGGCGCGCCCAGAACCGCCGCGCCGGAAATGGCCGCCGTGATGCCGGAAACGACCTCCACTTCCATGTCATCGTACTGCTGGGCCAGTTCAAAAAGCAATCCCGCCATGCCGTACACGCCGGCATCACCGCTGCAGATCATGGCCACGCTTTGGCCTTCGCGGGCTCGCTCGACGGCCCACCGGCAGCGCTCGATCTCCTTCTTCATCGGCGTGGTGAAGAATGCCTTGTCCGGGTAGCGCTCCCGGATCAGATCAACGTACACAGTGTATCCGGCGATGATATCCACCTGTTTCAGCACCTGAAACGCTTCCTGCGTCATGTATTCCTGTCCGCCGGGGCCGATCCCGACTGCATAAATTCTACTCATTGCTCCACTCCCAGTCCGGTTGAAATCCGCTTTGCGCCAGCGCCATGGTCATGCCCCCGCCGGCGGTCTTTCCGACGATCAGTTCCCCCTCCGAAGCCAGAACCGCGCTGCGCTCGCAGACGTTGTCCACGCCGGTGACGCCCGCCACGAATTCCGATCCGTGGAAACTGCCCGGTGCCTGTTCCAGCTGAGGCGCGTCGAACAGCTGCAGCGGCCAGCCGTGATTTTCACAGAACTGCAGAAGTCCCTTCTCGTCGCCTTTGATGTCGATGGTGGCCGCGCCGGCGATGGCCGCCTCATGGATACCGGTATCCCGCAGCATCTGCTCAAGAAAAGCCTCCAGATCCTCTGCCCTGGTTCCCCGACGGCAGCCGATGCCCAGACGGCAGATCCGGGGAATCAGGTGAATGCCCTTTTCGCCTGTCGGACGGATGTCCAGCACAATGTCCGCTTCTTCTGCGCCTGTCATCATCAGCCCGTCGGGAAGGATTCCGGCGATGGGCCAGTGGCTGCGCACGGTCTTCGTTTCACCGCCCAGCAGGCCGCCGGATATGTTTTTGATTCGCTCCGGCTCAAGGATCGCGCAGTTCTGACGTTTCGCCCACTCATCCACGGCAAAGACGCCGTTGATGTCCGTCGCTGTGGTCAGCACGCAGCGTCCGCCGCAGATCCGCGCCAGGTCAGCCGCCAGATCGTTGGCGCCGCCAAGGTGGCCCGACAGAATCGGGATCACATTCCGGCCCCGCTCATCGATGACGATAACCGCCGGATCCGAGACCTTGCTGTTCACCCAAGGCACGATGGCGCGGACGGCGATTCCCGCCGCGCCCACGAAGATCAGGACCTTCGCAGAAGGAAAGTGCTTTTCTGTCCAGGCACGCAGACTGTCAGGCTGCCCGCTCCGGCAGGCCCTTCCGCCCACGGCGTCCATCAGTTTTTCAGCCAGCATCTCCCCCCGGTCCGTGAAAGCGATGGCTTCGATGCCGCCGCGCTCCGGCTGTCCTGCGCCGCCTGTTTCCCGGCTGACGCTCTGCTGCGCGTGTTTTTCCAGCCGTTTGCTCATTTTACCGCCTCTCGGAATTCCGTGGTGAATCCCGGATCGTACAGCCTGCTCCGCTCGTAGCCTTCGTTCAGGAATCCGCCGATCAGAATCAGTGCTGTCTTCGTCACGTTCTCCCGCCGGGCTGCTTCCGCCAGGGTGCCGATGGTGCAGTACACCACTTTCTCATCGGGCCAGGTCGCCTTATATACGATGGCTGCCGGATCGTCAGCTCCGCGTCCGCCGGCGATCAGCTCCCGACTGACGTCTTCCAGCAGACCGGTGGACAGGAAGATCACCATGGTGGAATCGTGAACCGCAAAGGAGGCCAGAGATTCCTTTTCCGGCACCGGCGTCCGGCCGGCCATGCGGGTAATGACCACACTCTGACTGACGCCGGGCAGGGTGTATTCCGCCCGCAGGGCTGCCGCCGCACCAGAAAAACTGGAGACGCCCGGCGTATCGTCGTAGGCGATGCCCAGCTCATCCAGCAGATCCATCTGCTCCCGGATGGCGCCGTACAGGCTGGCATCTCCCGTATGCAGCCGCACCGTATCCATTCCGGCGGCCTCCATCTCCTTCATCACGTCGATCACTTCCTCCAGCGTCATGATGGCGCTGTTATGGATCCGGCAGCCCGGCTTCGTGTACTCCAGCAGCGCGGGATTCACCAGGCTTCCCGCATAGATGATGCAGTCCGTTTTTTTCAGCAGATCCGCGCCCCGCAGGGTGATCAGGTCCGGCGCTCCCGGACCGGCTCCCACAAAATGAATCATGTCAGTCCTCCTTCTTCCATTCCTTCAGCAGCTTCGCCGCTTCGCCGGTCTCTCCCAGCGTTCCGTGCACGTTGGAAAACATCACGGCACCGATGCGGATCTCCTCGCCGGCCCGCCTCTCCAGCTGCCGCTGGATTTCCTGCAGCACCCTTTCGACAACCGGTTCCATGAGATCCGCGTCCCTCAGCAGATCAAAGCAGGCATCGGTAGTCGCCGCCTCCATGAGAGCCCGGCAAAGATCCGCCGATCCGCCGCAGACCGCCGCATGAGCGCAGAGGATTTCCCGGCGGCAGTCCGCCCATCGGGAATGGGTGTTCATGATGCCGCCGGCCGCCTTGATCAGCTTCCCCGCGTGGGCCACCAGCAGGACGCTGCGAATCCCGCAGGATCCCAGCATGTCCAGGGTCTCCCCGAGAAAATTGGAAAACTTCAGCACAGGGATCACTGTCCCCTGGCCGTCGGTCAGCCGATCCAGTCCGTGCTCTTCAATGTAGTGGCTGCCGTAATTGCCCGGCGTCAGCACGAGACAGTCTGACTGCAGACCGTCCTGCTTCATCTCCAGGCGGATGGTGTCCACCAGAGCCTGCTCGCTCATGGGCTCCACGATGCCGGTGGTGCCCAGAATAGACAGCCCGCCTTCGATGCCCAGGCTGGCGTTGAAGGTCTTCCTCGCCGCCTCCCGGCCGCCGGGCACAAAAATGGTCACCCTGACGCCGGTTTCCGGATCCCGGTTCAGGTCCCGCAGGACCCGGCTGACCTGCTCCGTAATCTGGGCGCGGGGTCCGGAATTGATGGCCGCGTTGCCCACCGGCTGATCCAGTCCCGGCCGGGTCACCCGTCCGACGCCTTCGCCGCCGTCGATGGCAACGCCCGGCTCCTCCGCCAGACTGACCCGGGCGCAGATCAGCATGCCGTCGGTGATGTCAGCGTCGTCTCCGGCATCCTTGGGAATGCCGGCCCATGCCGCGTCCTTCTCCAGTCCG
>JAUNRL010000060.1 GCA_030535715.1 Bacillota bacterium | reverse complement strand
GCCGCCATCAGCTTTCGGTTGCCGACGCATACAATATGCCCGCCTGCCCGCGCGCGGATTCCATGTCCGGCGATCTCCTGCACATCGCTCACCGGTTCGATTCCGGCCGTGCTGACAGCTGCTGTTCTTCCTTCTTTTTCCCGCGGTCCGGCTGCTTCGCCCGCCCCACAGCCGGTCTTTCCGGCTGCCGCTTTCAGCGCCAGCGCGATGGGATGGGAGGAATGTCTCTCCGCGGCGGCGGCCAGAGCCAGAAGCCTCTCCTCCGTCATCGCGTCACCTTCCGGTGCCTCATCTGTCCCGGATGCCAGTTCCACCTTTGTCACCGCGAATACTCCCTGGGTCAGTGTTCCGGTCTTGTCCATGACCACCGTGCGGACGCCTGCCAGGGTCTCCAGAAAATTGGCGCCCTTAATCAGGATGCCCTGCCGGCTGGCGCCGCCGATACCGGAAAAGAAACTGAGGGGCACGCTGATCACCAGCGCGCAGGGACAACTGATGACCAGGAATGTCAGCGCCCGGTATACCCACTCGCCCCAGTCGGCCTGCCCGCTGATGCCCATCTGAATAAGCGGCGGAACAAGGGCCAGCGCCAGGGCGCTGAAGACGACCACCGGCGTGTAGATCCGGGCGAAGCGGGAAATGAACCGTTCGGAACGGGCTTTTCTGGAACTGGCGTTTTCCATCAGATCCAGAATTCTGGACGCAGTGGATTCGTCGAACGCGCAGGTCGTGCGAATCCGGAGCACGCCGTTCAGGTTGATGCACCCGCTCAGCACCTCATCCCCGGGGCCGGCGGATCGGGGAACGCTTTCCCCGGTCAGTGCGCTGGTATCCAGGCTGGCCTGTCCTTCTTCGACGACTCCGTCGATGGGAATCTTCTCCCCGGGCCGGACCAGAATCACCGCGCCGATTTCCACCTCGTCGGGATCCGTCTTCTGAATGCCCTCCGGGCCTTCCAGATTGGCGTAGTCCGGCCGGACATCCATCAGTTCACCGATGCTGCGCCGGCTGTGTCCCACGGCGCAGCTCTGGAAAAACTCGCCGATCTGATAGAAAAGCATGACGGCTACGGCTTCAGAATAGTCGCCGGTCCGGCTGACAGCCAGCGCCATGGCGCCGATCGTCGCTGTCGCCATCAGTAGATTTTCGTCCAGGGGCTGCCTGTTCAAGATCCCCCCGGCCGCCTTTTTCAGGATATCTCCGCCAACGATCAGATAGGGAATCAGATATAGGAGAAACATCATCAGACGATTCATCTCAATGAAATGAAGCACGATCACCAGGATAAGCGCAGCGATGATTCTGATCAGCTGATTCCGTTGTTTCTTCGTCATGGTTTCACCTTCTTCCCATCTCGCTCTGACCGCCTATAAAAAGATCTCGCAGTCGTCTTCCACCTTCCTGCAGTTTTCCCGCACCCGTTCCATGACTTCCCCGGGAACGGCTCCGTCCTCAAACTCCACCTTCATTTTCAGGGTCATGAAACTGACCACCGCCTCTTTCACCCCCTCCGTCTTATTGGCCGCCGCTTCCATCTTGTTGGCGCAATTCGCGCAGTCCACATCAATTTTGTACGTTTTTTTCATATCTTCCCTCTCTCATTCGATTAAGCATTTACTTAATTGTTTTATCGAAGTATAGCACCGCTGCTCCCTCATGTCAACCGGACATCCCGGCCGGCGTTGCCTTTTCTGCGGGAATGCTTTACAATGAGGGCGTACAGACGACCGGCCGAAAGGCGGATGAACAGTGACAAGGGAGGTTGCATCGTTGACTTCGGAGAGCAGATTACCCCACCGGCACGATAATCGGACAGAAGAGATTCTGGCGCATCTGCCTGAATCTGAAGATATTGAGACGGTTGCCGGATTGATGAAGCTGCTGGGCGATCCCAGCCGGCTGCGTATTTTCTGGATTCTGTGCCATGTAGAGGAGTGCGTGATCAACATCGCGGCCATGACGGAGATGTCCAGCCCTGCCGTCTCCCATCACCTTCGTCTGTTGAAGAGCGGCGGCCTGATCAGCGCGAGACGCGAAGGAAAGGAAATGTACTACCGGGCGGCGGATACTCCGCTGGCTCGGAGGCTGCACCATGCGGTAGAGGAAATTATGGAGATTTCCTGTCCGCAGGACGGAGGCACTCATGGATAAGAACAGACTTAAGGGAGGAACGGCGTTTACTGGACGCCGTCCATTGACCGGCAGCTACAGGCCCAGAGACAGCTTGCCCGCCGGGCAGATGCTGGTGCACAGTCCGCAGCCCATACACTTCTGCCGATCCACGCTGACCGTTCCGCTCCGGCGGGAAATCGCACCATACATGCAGCCGTCGATACAGCGGCTGCAGTTTTCTTTGCAGGCAACGCCGGTGATTGTGCTGACGGCCGGCTCAAAACGCATTTCATCAAAGGCTTTCATGTTCTTCAGGGCCTGTCCGCGGATTTCTCCGATGTTTCGGCAGCCATGCTGTTTCAGCCAGGCTTTCATTTCCGCTTCAATGGTGGGGATGACGCCCTTGCCGCTCAGCATGACGGCGGTTCCGATCTGTACCGTGGAAGCGCCCAGCATGATGTACTCCAGCGCATGGCTTCCCCGGCTGATGCCGCCGATTCCCGAAACCGGAATGTCTGCCGTCTGCAGGATCGTCGCCACGGACGCCAGGGCAAGCGGCCGGATATAGTCGCCGGAAATTCCGCCGTACGTGGACAGCGTCGGCTTGGCTGTTTCCAGATCAATCCCCAGAATTCCCCGAACCGTGTTGATGGCGCTGACGCCGGCAGCGCCGGCCGCCTTCGCCGCCTTGGCCACCTTGGAAATGTTGGTCGTATTCTGGGTCAGTTTGACGACAACCGGAATCTTCACCGCCTGCACCACCGCCCGGGTCATGTCAAAAATGGTATCCGCGTGGGAGGCGAGAATCTCCAGTGACTCGGCCATGGGATTGGATACCGACAGTTCGATGGCATCAGCGCCGAATTTTTCCAGCTTGCTGACCATATAGGCGAGTTCCGATGGCGTGTGGGCAAAAATGCTGGCAATGACCACGCCGCCGTCCGACTTGGCGATCTCGATTTCCCGCTCCCATCCTTCAATCTGAATATCGCTGTACAGCCGAATGTTCTGCGCGCCCCGCTCATCGCAGGCGATCCTCGGCCGGACATCCAGCAGCGTATCGCTGACGATGCTCTAGATTCCTTCAGCGCCCTGCCGTCCCGGTTCCACGGTCCGGCGGCGACGATCAGCGGATTTTTCAATTTCAGTCCCAGATAATCTGTTTTAAGCATGCCTGCTGTCCTCCTAAAACATCTCTCCGATCCGTTCCTGATGTCCGCAGGATCTGCGGATTCTCAGCCTTGACTGAAGCAGAATATGCCGGGGATCTTTCCCCGGGGTCTCTCCCTCGATCAGATCAAATAACACCCGGGCTCCGTAGATACCCATCTTCCGGTATGGCAGTTCCACCGTGGTCAGTTTCGGATCAATCAGATTGGACATACGGTTGTTGCCGAATCCGGCCACCGCCACATCATCGGGAATCATGCATCCGCTGTCCTTCAGCGCCTCCATGGCGCCGTAGGCGATCTCATCGCTGGTGCAGAAAACAGCGTCGGGTGCATCCACAGTCAGCATCCGCTTCATTCCGATATAGCCGCCCTCGATGGTGTTCTCCACCTCTCGAATCCACTTTTTTTTATCCACGGGAATGCCGTTTGCCCGCAGCACGTTCTGGTAGCCCAGTCTCATTTCCTCCGTCTCACGCTGAGGGTCGCGGCCCTTCAGCAGTGCGATGATCCGGTGCCCCACCTCCACCAGATGGGCCACCATTTCCACGGCGCCGGCCCGGCAGTCCACGTTGACCGAGTTGAACCGATTGGCGGCAATGCTCTCGCCGATCAGCACCACGGGAATCTTTTCTTTCTGAATCATGGTGATGTACTTTTCCTCCAGGGCGGAGGACATGAGAATGATTCCGTCGACTTTGCGCGTCATCAGCTGTTCGACGTACTCCTTCTCCATCTTCGGATCCCGCTCCACGTTGCAGAGAAAGGTAATGAATCCCTTTGGCCTGGCCACTTCCTCGATGCCGCTGACCAGTTCCATATACATGGGCGTCATCATATGAGGCACGATGACCCCGGTGGTTTTTGTCCGATTAAAATTCAGCCCCTGAGCAAACCAATTAGGCGTGTATTCCTCTTCATCAATGATTTTCTGGATTCTCTCCCTCGTCGCCGGAGCTACGTTCTCCGGATGGTTAAGCACCCGGGAAACCGTGGCAACCGAGACGCCGGCCGCCTTGGCGATCTGCTTGATGTTCATGGTTCCAGAGCTCCTCTCAGACTGAAGGTCTTCCCTTCGGTAATCCGCACAGGGACGATCTTCCCGATCAGCGACGGGTCGCCGGGGAAATCCACCAGCTTAAACCCGTCCGTCCGTCCGTTCAGCACGCGGGAATCCTTTTTGCTGACACCGTCCACCAGGACCTGTTCCACACGGCCTGCATACGCCGCGTTTTTCTCCTCGCTGATGGCGTTCATACAGGCCACCAGCCGGTCGAACCGCCGGTGCTTGTCCTCCTCAGAAATCTGGTCCGGAAACTCTGCGGCCGGCGTTCCCTTCCGCTTTGAATAGAGAAAGGTGAAGGCAGAATCATACCGCACTTCTTCGGCCAGAGACAGGGTCTCCTCAAAATCCTCCTCCGTCTCCCCAGGGAAGCCGACGATAATGTCCGTGCTGATGGTAATGTCCGGGACAGCATCCCGCAGCCGGTGGACCAGATCCAGATACTTCTCCCGGGTATACCGCCGGTTCATCCGTTCCAGCGTGCGGCTGCTTCCGGCCTGCACCGGCAGGTGGATGTAATGGCACAGACTCGCGCACTGGGCGAAGGAAGCGATGAGCCTGTCCGACAGATCCTTGGGATGAGATGTCATAAACCGAATGCGGTCCAGTCCCGGAATCTCATCAAGGGCATGGATCAGATCAGCAAAATTCCAATCCCCGCCCCGGTAGGAATTGACGTTCTGCCCCAGCAGCGTGACCTCGCGTACACCGTTTGCCGTCAGGTTCCGGACTTCCCGGAGGATATCCTCCGGCCGGCGGCTTTTCTCTCTTCCGCGGGTATAGGGAACGATGCAGTAGCTGCAGAAGTTGTTGCAGCCGTACATGATATTCACGAAAGCCTTGTGCCGGAACAGGCGCTTTGCCGGAAGCCCCTCGGGCATGACCGGCCGGTCATCCATCAGGCGGATGACCCGGCTGTCCTTCGCGCTGCGGATTTCATGCTTGGCCAGGGTATACCCGCGCCCGCTTAAGAGCGGCGTGGTCTCCCCGGACAGGCCGGCGCCGGATTCCGCGCCGGCCTGCTTCCGGCGGTTGACCAGCAGTTCTTCCAGCATGCCCGGAAGATCATCAATGTTGTGCGTGCCGAAGACGATGTCGACCCAGGGATACTGCTGCTTCACCGCGGTCACCATGTGTTCCTGCTGCATCATGCAGCCGCACACGCAGGCGATGAACCCGGGACGCAGGGCCTTCTGTTTTTTCAGCTGGCCAAGGGTGCCGAAAAACCGCTTGTCCGCATTCTCCCTGACGCTGCAGGTGTTGATGATCACGATGTCCGCCTCCGCCCGATCCGCCGCGGGGAAGCACCCTTCCCTCTGCAGCAGTCCGGCCATGGTTTCGGAATCGTGTTCGTTCATCTGGCATCCGAAGGTGATGATATTGTACGTTTTTCCCGTTAATCCGCTCATTTAGCCCAGCTCATGCTTCCGTTCTCTTGCCATGAGCATGTTGATGGCCTCCGCCGCCTTCAGGGTTCCTCTGGTGATCTGATAGATGGCGTCGGCAATGGGCATTTCCACGCCGGCGATCTGCGACAGTTCATAGGCCGCCTCCGCCGTGTACATGCCTTCCACGACCATGCCGACTTCCTTCACGGCCGCTTCCGGATCCATGCCCTGCCCCATGAGGATGCCGCACCGGCGGTTGCGGGAGTGCATGCTGGTACAGGTGACAATCAGATCACCCACTCCCGTCAGTCCGGCAAAGGTTTCAAACTGAGCGCCCAGTTCCACACCGAGCCGTGAGATTTCCGCCAGCCCTCTGGTCATCAGCGCCGCCTTGGCGTTGTCGCCGAAGCCCATGCCGTCGGAAATGCCCGCGCCCAGGGCGATGACGTTCTTCAGGGCGCCGCCCAGTTCCACGCCGACCACATCTTCCGTGGTGTAGACCCGGAACCGATCCGTCATGAACAGATCCTGAACGGCCTCCGCCGCCTGCAGGCTGACGGACGCCGTGGCGACTGTGGTGGGCATTGCCTTTCCCACTTCTTCTGCGTGGGAAGGTCCGGACAGCACCACATACCGGTTGAGATCGATCTTTTCCGCAGCGATTTCCGACATCCTCTTATGGGTTCCCTGTTCAATGCCCTTGGCCACGTTAACAATCATCGCGTCCTCGGGAATGAAGGGGAGGGCCGACTCCAGCGCGCCGCGAAAATGCTGCGCCGGTGCAGAAAACAGGACGACATCCGCCTCCCGCAGGGCTTCCTCGCCGGACCATGCCATGGCAATGCGGTCATTCAGCGGAACACCGGGAAGATAATCCACGTTTTCTCTGTTTTGCTCCATCCTCCGCAGATGTCCTTCGTCCACGTCAAAAATCCGGACATCATTTCCCTTGCCGGCCAGTACCGTGGCCAGCGCAGTCCCCCAACTTCCTGCGCCAATGACTCCTATCTTACTCATCTTCATGCCCTCCTTCATCGGGTTTCTCTTCAAACTGTTCTTCAGGCTTCTCTTCCGCTTTCTCTGCGGGTTTCCCTTCAGACGCGCTTTCCTTCCCG
>JAUNRL010000218.1 GCA_030535715.1 Bacillota bacterium | reverse complement strand
ATTATTATATACATAAATCGGAATAGATATGACTAGAGAGGTGAGGCAATGAGTGACATTCTGAAAAACGTGCGAAAGCTGAACTGGCTTTTGCAGGAGAGCCCTTCGGGGGCATTTTCCTTTAATGAGATGTGCGAGATCCTGAGCGATATGCTGGATTCCAACGTATATGTGGTCAGCCGCAAAGGCAAGGTGATCGGCGTAGGTTATAAAATCAAGTCGGACAGCTCAACAATCAAGAATTCGGAGACGGGAGAGGAAGCCTTCCCCGTCGAGTACAATGAGGAGTTTCTGAAAGTCCGGGAAACGGTGGCCAATCTGTCCGGTGATGAAGTGCTGAACATGTTCAAGTACGATTATGACACCACCGATAAGATCCATACGGTGATTCCCATTCTCGGCGGAGGAAAACGCTGGGGAACCATGATTATGGTTCGCTACGAGCCGGAGTTTTCCGACGAGGATCTGGTTCTGGGTGAATTCGGCGCGACCGTGGTCGGACTGGAGATTCAGCGAAAAAAGACGGAAGAGGAGAAGGCGGAAGAGCGTCAGGTGGCTATGGTGAAGATGGCTATTGGAACCCTGTCCTATTCCGAAATTGAGGCCGTGCATCAGATCTTCCGAGAACTGGATGGCGACGAAGGCCTTCTGGTGGCCAGCAAAATCGCGGACCGTTCGGGCATCACCCGGTCGGTCATCGTCAATGCGCTCCGCAAGCTGGAAAGCGCAGGGATCATTGAGTCCCGGTCTCTGGGAATGAAAGGAACCCGGATCAGGATTCTCAACAGCAAGTTTAAAGAGGAACTGACCCGGATCGCCAGGTAGACGGTTCGGTGAATGAGGAGAAGACGGAAACAGAGATGGCGCGGATCTGTGCAAAGGCAATGCGGATCTGTGCCGTTTTCTGTGAGGTGACGGATGGAACGGTATCGGACAATTAAACAGAAAGTCTCAGCGGAGCAGATGATCGAGCGGTCCCGCTTTATCGCCCACGCCTGTCCGGTCAGCAGCCGGGAGGAGGCGGAGGCATTCATCGCGCGGATTCGCGCGGAGTACCGGGACGCCACACACAATGTGCCGGCCATGGTGATCGGGGAGAAGCAGCAGATCCAGTGGGGAAGCGACGACGGTGAACCTCAGGGGACATCCGGCGCGCCTATGGTGCAGCTGATGGTGGCCGAGGGGTTGACCAATCTGGTTGTCGTCGTCACCCGGTATTTCGGCGGCGTCAAGCTGGGTACCGGCGGGCTGGTCCGGGCCTATACGGGAAGCGCCCGGAAGGCGATCGAGGCGGCCGGGATCTGCCGGGTGTGTGATATCTGTCGGTTTCGGGTGCGGGTGGACTATCCGTTCTTCGAACGGATCCGGAAAAAAGCCGATGATGTGCTGACGGACCGGGAGGGATCCTTTGCGGTCGTGGATACGGAATACGGCGAGAAGGTTACGATGACGCTGCTGATCCGGGAAGAGTACGGCGGTCATCTGAAGCAGATGCTGACCAATCTGACCGCGGGCAGAGGGGAAATTCTGGAGACCGAAATTGTGCAGCGGCCGATGGACTGACTGCCGTACAATGA
>JAUNRL010000059.1 GCA_030535715.1 Bacillota bacterium | reverse complement strand
TGCCCATCAAAGATCCTCTGGTCATGTCCATCTTCAACGGGACCGGAGGACTGGGGATCAAGGATCCGGATTATCCTTTCACCCACGGCAGCTATGGCATTCCGGAATTCGGTACTCCCTTTGTCCGGCAGATGCTGGATGACGTCAGGCCGACCACCTTTGAGGAGCTGATCCGGATTTCCGGATTCTCCCACGGCACCGATGTCTGGATCGGCAACGCCCGCGACCTGATCGTGGAGAAGACGGCGACCATGAAGGAGGCCATTGCCACCCGGGACGACATCATGAACTATCTGAGGAAGAAGGGGCTGCCCGATTCCGATGCCTTCACGATTATGGAGAAGGTGAGAAAGGGCAAGGGTCTGACCGATGAGCAGGAGAGTTTGATGGCGGAGAAGGGCGTGCCCGAATGGTATATCGAGTCCTGCAAGAAGATCCAGTACATGTTCCCACGCGCCCACGCGGTGGCCTACGTGATTATGTCCGCGCGGATCGCCTACTACAAGGTGTATCACCCGCTGGAATTCTACGCGGTCTGGTTCACCGCCAAAGTGGACAACTTCGATGAAAAGACAATCCTTCAGGGTCAGAGAGTCATTGAACGAAGGCTTGCGGAGATCGCGAAGGCAGGCACCGACATCTCGAAAAAGGAGGAGGCGGATGTGCCCGTGCTGGAGGTGGCCTGCGAGATGTGCGCGAGAGGATTTGCCTTTGCGCCGGCCCGGCTCGGACACTCCGACGCCACCCGGTTTACCGTCGACGAGGGAAAGGTCAGGCTCCCTTTTTTGGCCATCAACGGCGTCGGGGAGAACGCGGCCCGCTCACTGGCCGAAGGCTATCGGCAACAGCCGTACCTGACCGTGGAAGATGTGAGCGCCCGGGGGAGGGTCAATCGGGCCGCACTGGAGGAGCTGCGCGCCCACGGCGTACTGGAGGGATTGCCCGAAACGGCACAGATCAGTTTATTTTAGTTGCATTCGCCCGGGGGCTGTGTTATCATAAGCACTGTCAACGTTAGCGTTATGAAAGAGTGGGTCAGAGCCCACTCTTCTTTTCAGGCATAAAGGAGACAGGATTCGTCGTGGCAAGGAAAAAAGTAACCGCGGTAGCGGAAGAACTTCTGCAGCCCTTTCTGGAGAGAGAAGGCTACGAGCTGTACCATACGGAATTCGTCAAAGAAGGCAGTGACTGGTTTCTGCGGATTTACATTGACCGCCCCGGAGAAGCGGGTGAGGAAGTCCGGATCGGCACGGGGGACTGCGAGAAGGTCAGCCGTTTCCTGAGCGAAGCTCTGGATGTGGCGGATCCGGTGGATCAGAACTATTATCTGGAGGTGTCCTCTCCGGGCATGGACCGGCCGCTGATTCGGCCCGAACACTACCGACGGGCTCTGGGCAAAGCGGTGGACATCCGCCTCTATCGGGGAAAAGAGGGCAAAAAGAACATCACCGGTCTGCTGGAAAATTTCAGCGGCAAGGAAATCGTCCTGACCGACGAAGACGGCAAACGATGGAAACTGGAGCTGACAGAGATCGCCAAAGCAAGACTGGCGGTCGTTCTGTAACGATACAAGGTGTGAGAAAACAGGAGGAACAGCAATGAGTGATTTTATGAACGCGATCGATGAGCTGATCAAGGAGAAGGGCCTGACGAAGGAAATCGTCATGGAAGCCATCGAGTCGGCCCTGATTGCCGCGTACAAAAAGAACTACGGGACAGCGCAAAACGTCCGCGTGATCTTTGACGGCGACATGGAGGGGATCGAAGTTCTCATGGGAAAGGATGTTGTGGGAGAAGTCGAGGACGAGTTTACCCAGATTTCCCTGGAAGATGCTCTGCAGATCGACTCCCGCTATCAGGTCGGCGACGTGGTGGAATACCAAATCACCCCGCAGAACTTCGGTCGGATCGCCGCCCAGACGGCAAAGCAGGTCGTTGTGCAGAAGATCCGGGAAGCCGAACGGGGAATGGTGTTTGACAACTACATCAATCGTCAGGGTGATCTGATCACCGGCGTCGTTCAGCGAATCAGCAATGAGACCATTTTTGTGAATATCGGCAACACGGAAGGCATTCTGGTGGCCAAGGAGAGAGCCCGGGGCGAACGGTTCCGGGTCAACGACCGGATCAAGGCGTACATCATGGATGTACGCAAGAGCGCGAAAGGTCCCCAGATTTTCCTGTCTCGTACCCACCCCGGATTTGTGGAGCGTCTGTTTGAGCTGGAGGTTCCCGAGATCGAGGACGGCATCGTGGAAATCCGCAGCATCGCCAGAGAAGCCGGTTCCCGGACCAAGATTGCCGTATATACGGAAGATGAGGATGTGGATCCGGTCGGCGCATGCGTCGGTGCCGGCGGCAGCCGTGTCCGCAATATCGTGGATGAACTTTTTGGTGAAAAAATCGACATCGCCACCTGGGATGACGATCCCTGCGTTCTGATCAAGAACGTGCTGTCACCGGCCAAGGTGGAAGAAGTCTACATTGATGAAGAACTGCAGGAGGCAACGGTTGTCGTTCCCGATTATCAGCTTTCTCTGGCGATCGGCAAGGAAGGTCAGAACGTTCGTCTGGCCGCGCGCCTGTGCGGATGGAAGATCGACATCAAGAGCCACTCCCAGTACTTCGGCGACGGCGAGGAATACGACGATTATGAGGAAGAATACGAGGAAGCTGCGGAAATGACCGATGAATCGGTTGAGGAGGCGACGGAGACGGAAGAGGTGCCCGAGGAGGCTGCGGAACCGGCTGTGGAAGAGACCGAAGCGGCGGAAGAGCCGACGGACGAAGAGGAAACCGAAGAAGAGCCGGCTGCCGAAGCGGAAAGCGATGAAGAAGAATAACCGGACCGTGCCCATGCGCCGATGCGCGGGATGCATGGAATCCAAGCCGAAGAAAGAACTGATCCGCATCGCCCTCTACGAAGGGAAGCTCACCGTCGATCCGACGGGCAGGGCAAAGGGCAGGGGTGTGTATCTGTGCCCCGATGAGAACTGTCTCACCCTGGCCCGAAAGAAGAGGGCGCTGCAGAGGAGCCTGTCGGTGCGGATCGAAAAAGAAGAACTTGACCGCCTGATGGAGGAGGTTCGCCGGTATGGTCAGTAAGGCGCTCAGATATCTGGGCCTGGCCAAAAGGCCGGCGCGGTAGTGACCGGAAGCCATACGTGTACGGTAAACATGAAGAAATCCGGGATCCGTCTCCTGATCATCGCGCAGGATATGGCGGAAAACGGAAAGAAAAAGATCGTGAGGACGGCGGAGCACACCGGAACCCCCTATGCGTTCTGGGGCTCATCAGGAGACCTGTCCCGGATTACGGGAACGGCAGGTCGGTTCGTCTTCGGGATAACGGATGAACGTTTCGCAGGAGTTATCCTGCAGGAAATACACAAGCGGGAAGAATAAAGGAGGACGTGTGTATGAAGGTAAAGGAGTTAGCGGTTGAACTGCAGCTGACCGGCAAGGAGGTGCTGGAAAAGGCAAAGGCAATGGGGATATCCGTCAGCAAACTGTCGGACGAATTCTCGGATATGGATGCCAAAGCAGTTCGGAATACCATCGCCAGAAGCCGAAGCCAGGCCGAAACCAAGGTGGTTCGCGCCAAGGCGAGAAAGGCGGACGGAGAAAAGACCGCCGCGGGCAAGGCTCCGGTCAAGGCGACGAAGCAGGCGACCATCGCCATGCCCGAAGCCAGGATGAGAACCACGAAGAAGGCGACCATCGCCATGCCGAACCAGACGAAACCGGCGCCGGCCAGACCGGCGCAGACGAAAGCGGCGGCAGTGAAGCCTGTCATGCGGCGCACCAAACCGGCTGTCGACGAGCCGAAGGTGTCCAAGGCCATGCTGGAAGAGCGGATTGCCCGGGAAAAGGAGGCTGCCGCGAAGGCAAAGGCCGAAGCCAGGGCGGCGAAAATAGCGGAAGAAGAAGCCAGACTCGCCGCGAATGAGACTCCTGTCGAGGCGGAAGCCGTTCTTGTGCGTCAGGATGCGGCAGAAGCGAAATCGGATGCCGGGGCAAATCCGGAAGCAGAGGGGAAAGATCCTGCTGCGTCGGCGGAGAAAACCACCATACCGGCCGAGGCGGAGAACGCCAGTCTTAAAGCGAAAAAGGCCGCTTTCGCCGAAGAAAAACCCAGGAACAGAAGCCGCCTGAAGGTAGTGAAGAGCGCGGAAGAGGTTCATCGGGAAGAAGCCCTTGCCGCGGAAAAACGCAGAGCGAGAAGAGAAGAAGGCGCCAGAAAACCCTCCGCTGAGCGCAGAACAGGCGAGCGCAGATCCTCCGAGCGCAGGCCTGAAGGAAGAAAACCCGCATCCGGCGCAGTACGTCCGACCCGCAGGCCCGATGCACCGCCGGCATCTTCCGCATCCAAATCCTCCGCACACGGCAGAAAAGGCCGCGAACGCGACCATGATAAAGACAGAGACAAATTTGCTCGACTGGAAGGCCGCGGGAAGAAGACCGGAAGGCCGGAACCCAAATCCTTGGAGAAGCAGACCAGAGCCAAGCGGCACAGCAAGCCCAGAGCCGTCGTGGAACCGGATGTGGAAGTCATGGATCTGCCCGCCGGTACCATCCTGATCAATGTACCGATCACGGTGGCCGGGTTCGCCGAACAGACGAAAACAACCGTTTCTCAGATCATCATGACCCTCATGAAAATGAGCGTCATGGCCAACGTCAATCAGAATCTGGATGAGGATACCGTCGTTCTGCTTGCTGAGGAAATGGGCATTTCCATCGCCATAGGCAACGTCAACAGGGAAGAAGACTACGAGGTCGAGGACGGCATCGAAAGCTTTGAGGACAAGGAATCAGATCTGAAACCGAGAGCGCCCATCATTACCGTCATGGGACACGTTGACCATGGCAAGACATCCCTTCTGGACGCGATCCGCAAGACCAACGTCACGGATCAGGAATCCGGCGGCATCACCCAGCACATCGGCGCATCTGAGGTGGAGAGCAACGGACAGAAGATCGTCTTCCTGGATACGCCGGGGCATGAGGCATTCACGGCTATGCGTGCCCGGGGCGCGCACGCGACAGACATCGCGGTTCTGGTCGTTGCGGCGGACGACAGCGTCAAGCCGCAGACCATCGAATCCATCAGCCACGCCAGATCAGCCGGCGTACCCATCATCGTAGCCATCAACAAGATGGACAAGCCCGGCGCGAATCCGGACATCGTCAAAAAGGACCTGGCCGATCAGGGTGTTCTGGTCGAAGACTGGGGCGGCGAAGTCATCAGCGTGCCCGTATCGGCCAAGACCGGAGAGGGCATCAAGAATCTGCTGGAGATGATTCTCCTGCAGGCGGAGGTTCTGGAACTCAAGGCCAATACTGACCGTCTGGCCATGGGCACCGTCCTGGAAGCCCGGCTGGATAAGGCCAAGGGCCCCGTTGCCAGTCTTCTGGTCTTAAACGGCACCCTGAAATCCGGCGCCAGCATCGTGGCCGGCACCTGCGCGGGCAAGATCCGTCTGATGACCAACAGCAAGGGAGAGAAACTGCGCAAGGCCGGACCGGCCACCGCCGTGGAAATTCTCGGACTGACGGAAGTGCCTCAGGCGGGCGACGTGTTCAACGCCGTCAAGAGCCCGGCCAAGGCCAGAGAAATTGCCTACAACCGGCAGCAGAAGGTTCGTGAGGAGATCATGGCCAGAAACTCCAGCACCACGCTGGAGGAACTGTTCAGCCAGATTCAGGCAGGCGTGGCCAAGGAACTGAACCTGATCATCAAGGCAGATGTGCAGGGCTCCGTGGGTGCCATCGTCAGCTCCCTGGAGAAACTGTCCAACGATGAGGTTAAGGTCAACATCGTGCACACCGGCGTCGGCGCCATCAACGAGTCCGACGTCATGCTGGCGGGCACTTCGGATTCCGTCATCATCGGCTTCAACGTCCGGCCCAGTACGGCGGTTTCCGCCCAGGCGGACCGGGATGGCATCCAGATCCGTACCTACAACGTGATTTACCACATCATTGACGATGTAGAAAATGCCATGAAGGGCATGCTGGATCCGGAATTCCGGGAAGTCGTTCTCGGTGCGGTCGATATCCGCACGACGTTCAAGGTGCCCGGCGTGGGCATCGTCGGCGGGGCCTATGTCACCGATGGCAAGGTTGTCCGCAACGAACAGATCCGCCTGGTGCGTGACGGCATCGTCATCCATGAAGGCAGGATTTCCTCCCTGAAACGATTCAAGGATGACGCGAAGGAAGTGGCCCAGGGCTTCGAGTGCGGAATCGGTATTGAGAACTACAATGACATCAAGGAAGGTGACATCATCGAATGCTTCACCATGGAAGAAATCGAAAGGGTCTGATCCCATGAGCAGAGGACACCGCCAGGACAGAATCGGCGAAGAAATCCGGCACATTGTCAGCGACCTTCTGCGGAAGGGGCTGAAGGATCCCCGGCTGGACGCGATGATCAGCGTCACGGGCGTGGATGTGACCAGCGATTACCGTTACGCCACAGTGTATTTTACCGTGCTGAGCACCCGTTCCGACGATGAGTTCATGAAGGAGATCACAGAAGGCTTTGCCAGTTCTCAGGGATTTATCCGCCGGGAAATCGGGCGCCAGCTGAAGCTGCGGCATACGCCAGAGCTGATCTTCCGGCCGGACTGCTCGGAGGAATACGGCCGGCACATTGAGGAAATCATCGATTCTCTGGGAGGACACCCTGGAAGAGGAATAAACCGAAACCGATGATCAGTACAAACACCAGTTTAACGGACATGGGAAGGATCATGGCAGCCGCGGATCGCGTGCTGCTGTTTCCTCATGTCAACCCGGATCCGGATGCCATCGGTTCCTGCATGGCATTGTGCCGCATTCTCCGGCAGCAGGGAAGAACCGTCTGGATCCTGACCGACAGGAAACTGCCCGGCTATCTCCAGTTT